>CAYPDO010001165.1:0-1001 GCA_964409495.1 uncultured Bordetella sp. | reverse complement strand
GGCGCCAGCCGCGCCGCCGTCGATGCGGGTTATGCCCCCAACGACTGGCAGGTGGGCCAGACCGGCAAGATCGTGGCCCCCACGCTGTACATCGCCTGCGGCATCTCGGGCGCCATTCAGCATCTGGCCGGCATGAAGGATTCGAAGGTGATCGTGGCGATCAACAAGGATCCCGAGGCGCCGATCTTCAGCGTGGCCGACTACAGCCTGGAAGCCGACCTGTTCGCGGCCGTGCCCGAGCTGATCAGCGCGCTGTAAACCGCGCCAGCCCAGTCTGGCGCAGTGCCGGGCGGGCTCCATCCTCTGAGGGCGCCCACCATGGCGCCCTTTTTTTGACCCGGAGAACTGCGAATGACCTACCGTGCCCCCGTCAAGGACATGCTCTTCGCGATGAAGGCGCTGGCCAACATCGATGCCGTGGCCCAGCTGCCCGGTTTCGAGGAAGCCGGCTACGACACCGCCGCCGCGGTGCTGGAGGAGTGCGCCAAGCTCAACGAGGGCGTGGTGGCGCCGCTGAACTGGGAGGGCGACAAGTACCCTTCGTCGTTCCACGACGGCAAGGTCAGCACCACACCCGGCTTCAAGGACGCCTTCCGCCAGTACGCTGAAGGTGGCTGGCAGGGCCTGCAGCATCCGGCCGATCTGGGTGGCCAGGCGCTGCCCAAGCTGATCCACGCGGCCTGCACCGAGATGGTCAACGCCGCCAACGTGAGCTTCGCGCTGTGCCCGCTGCTGACCGATGGCGCGATCGAGGCGCTGCTCACGGCCGCCAGCGACGCGCAGAAGGCCACCTACATCCCGCCGATGATCGAGGGCCGCTGGACCGGCACGATGAACCTCACCGAGCCGCAGGCCGGCTCCGACCTGAGCCAGGTGCGCACCCGCGCCGAACCGCAGCCCGACGGCAGCTACAAGCTTTTCGGCACCAAGATCTTCATCACCTATGGCGAGCACGACATGGCCGAGAACATCGTCCACCTCGTGCTGGCCCGCGTGGCCGG
>CAYPDO010001164.1:0-1001 GCA_964409495.1 uncultured Bordetella sp. | reverse complement strand
GGTGTCGCCGTAGCCGTTTTCGATGGCGTCGATGGCCACCGAGACGAAGTCGCCGACCTGCGTCTCGACTTCGCCTTGATCGTTCTTGAATTCCTCGATGGGAATGTAGGCCTCGCTCTTGAGGCCAGCGTTGACGACCACGTAGTTGTAGTCGATGCGCACCACTTCGGCGGAGATGACCTCGCCGGCGCGCATGTCGTTCTTCTTCAGCGACTCTTCAAACAGGGCGGCGAAGCTGTCGACGGCAAACGGGCTGTCGGGGATGTGGTCCAGGGATTGGGACATGCAGAGTTCCTTGGTGCCGGCGGAAACCAAGTGCGTGAGGAATGCCGGCGGGGTTGAAGGCAGCAAAGTCGCTGCGGTTGGGTTGAACACACTGCCGGGCGCGGTGCACCTTGCGGTGCGGCAGGGGCGCCCTGCAGACCTGGGATGACGCGGCCCGCCTAGGCTTGACCCGTGGCGAACGGCCCGCGCGCTTCCCACCAAGCCAGCACCTGATCGACCGATTGCGCGATCGACAGGCCCGAGTTGTCGAGCAGCAGCGCGTCTTGCGCTGGCTTCAGTGGCGCGACGCTGCGGTTGCGGTCCCGCTCGTCACGCGCTTCCAAGTCAGTGCGAAGGTCGGCGAGGGTAGCAGAAATCCCTTTTGAAATCAATTGCTTATGCCGGCGCTCGGCGCGCATGGCGGCGCTGGCGGTGAGAAACAGCTTCAGCGGCGCGCGCGGGAAGATCACCGTGCCCATGTCGCGGCCGTCGGCCACCAGGCCGGGCAGGGCGCGGAAACCGAGCTGCAGCGCCTCCAGCGCGGCGCGCACCGCGCCAAAGGCGGCGATGCGCGAGGCCATCGAGCCCACATGCTCCAGGCGCAGTTCGGCGGCCACGTCGGTGGCCTGGCCGTCGGCGCCGGTCAGCAGCACGCGCTCGCCGTCGAAGCGCAGTTTCAGGCTGGCGGCCACGCGGGCCAGCGCGGCCTCGTCGTCCGGGGCCACGCCCTGGCGCAG
>CAYPDO010001163.1:0-1005 GCA_964409495.1 uncultured Bordetella sp. | reverse complement strand
GCCTGTACGCGGTGGGCGAGTGCTCGTGCGTCAGCGTGCACGGCGCCAACCGCCTCGGCACCAACTCGCTGCTCGACCTGCTGGTGTTCGGCAAGGCCGCTGGCAACCACATCGTCGACGCGCTGGCCAAGGCCCCGCGCAGCCACAAGGATCTGCCGGCCGACGCCGCCGACTACTCGCTGGCGCGCATCGCCAAGCTCGACGCCTCGACCGGCGGCGAGTACGCGCAGGACGTGGCCAACGACCTGCGCGCCACGATGCAAAAGCATGCCGCCGTGTTCCGCACGCAGGAGCTGCTGACCGCCGGCACGCACGCCGTCGCGGCGCTGCGCGAGCGCGTCAACGGCATCACGCTGAAGGACAAGAGCAAGGTCTTCAACACCGCCCGCATCGAGGCGCTGGAAGTGGCCAACCTGATCGAGGCGGCGCAAGCCACCATCGAAGGTGCGGCCGCCCGCCACGAGTGCCGCGGTGCCCACACCGTCAAGGACTACGAACGCAGCGCCGACGACGCCGAGTTCCCGCTGGGCCGCAACGACAAGGAGTGGATGAAGCACACCCTGTGGTTCAGCGAAGGCAACTGCCTCGCCTACAAGCCCGTGAACCTCAAGCCGCTGACGGTGGAATCGGTTCCGCCCAAGGTTCGCACCTTCTAAGCCAGGTCGCAGGAAACCATCATGAAGAAGACTTTCCAGATCTACCGCTACGACCCGGACAAGGACGCCAAGCCCTACATGCAGACCCTCGAGGTCGAGCTCGACGGCAACGAGCGCATGCTGCTCGACGCGCTGCTCAAGCTCAAGGCCATGGACCCCACGCTGAGCTTCCGCCGCAGCTGCCGCGAAGGCGTGTGCGGCTCGGACGCGATGAACATCAACGGCAAGAACGGCCTGGCCTGCCTGACCAACATGCTCACGCTGCCGGGCACCATCGTGCTCAAGCCGCTGCCGGGCCTGCCCGTGATCCGCGACCTGATCGTGGACATGACGCTGTTCTTCAAGCAGT
>CAYPDO010001162.1:0-1008 GCA_964409495.1 uncultured Bordetella sp. | reverse complement strand
CCGATCATCAGCGCCGCCAGCGCCGCGCCGCCGATCTGGCCCAGGCCGGCCGTGGCCACCACGGCAAAGCTCAGCACCATCATGTCGGCGCCGATGCCGGGCGTGAAACTGGTGGTGGGCGAGGCCAGCGCGCCGCCCAGCGCGCCCAGCGCACCGCCGATGGCAATCGTCAGCCAGGTGACGCGGTTCGTGTTGACGCCCATGGCCGTGGCCACCTCGCGGTGGTGGGTGACGGCCGTGACCTGCCGGCCCAGCGCCGTGCTGCGCAGAAACCAGCGCAGGCCCGCGAAGGCCGCCACCGCCACCGCCGGCAGCACCAGCAGCTGGTAGCGGGTGTAGGTGACGCCCACCACCTCCAGCGTGCCGAGCTGGTTGACCACCTCGCTGACGAACACCGGCTGCACGCCCCAGATCAGGCGCTGCAGGTCTTCCAGCACCATGAAGGCGGCAAAGGTCACCAGCAGCTGCAGGATCGGGTCCTTGTCGAGGATGCGGCGCAGCAGCGCAAATTCAAGCACCGTGCCCAGCAGCCCGCCGATGACCAGGGCCGCGACAAACAGCGCCGGCAAGCCCAGCCAGGCCGGCAGGCCGAAGTTGCCGATGGCCAGGCCCAGCGTGGCGGCAAAGTAGCCGCCCCAGGCATACAGGCTGCCGTGCGCGATGTTCAGGATGCGCATGACGCCGAAGATCAGCGTCAGCCCCAGCGCCACCAGGAACAGCAGCGCCGCATACGACACGCCGTCCATCAGGGCCAGGGCGATCAGGTTGGCGTCCATCCGGGCGGCAACTCCTTCAGCGATGGGGCGCGCGGCTTCACTTGTGGTCGTAGGTCTTCAGCTGATCGCTGGTGAGCACCTTCAGCAGCGCCGGGCTGATCGACTTGACCCAGGTGGGCGACAGCTGGCCCACCGGCGTGGTCACCAGCTCGGCCGGCACGATGACCATCTTGTCCATCACCGCGAACGGGTACTTGGGCGTGCGCTTGGTCACCCCCAGCAGCTGGGCTTC
>CAYPDO010001161.1:0-1010 GCA_964409495.1 uncultured Bordetella sp. | reverse complement strand
GGATGCCGTTGAGGTAGTAGCGGATGTCGTGCACCGCCATCGCGAAGTGCACCTGGTTGATCAGGCCCTTCAGCACCTTCTGCGGCACGCTGAACGCGGGGCCGAAATCGGCCGATTCGTTGACCAGCGGAAAGTCCTCGGCCGGCAGCGTCTGCAGCGTGAAGCGGCTCTTGCCGCCGGTGAGCGTGAGCTTGCTCTGCGCGGCGCTGAGCGTCACCACCTGGTCGCCGGGCAGCGAGCGCAGGATGTCGATCAGCTTGCGCGCGCCCACGGTGCAGCTCCAGGGGCCGGCATCGCCGCCCAGCGTGGCATTGGTGCGCACCTGGATCTCGAGATCGCTGGTGGTGAACTCGATCGCGTCGGCGCTCTTGCGCATCAGCACATTGGCCAGGATGGGCAGCGTGTGCCGGCGCTCCACGATGCCGGCCACGGCCTGCAAGGCCTCGAGCAGTTCGTGTTGCGGCGCTTTCAAAACAATCATGTCTTCCTCTTTAAAGAACTGGTAGTTCTTAGTAGGGGGCCGGGCTGGCTGTGAACAAGGCTATTTTCACCTGACATTTCAACGCTTTACCGCCGGCCGAACCCTGTGGGCGCGAGGGCTGGAAGCGTCGGGTTGGCGAACAACAACTCGAGGCCGGCACGGTTCGGTGTGGATAACAGCAGGCTTGTTCGCGTCTTGTTCACAGGTTTGTCATTTGACGGCGGTAGGGCAGCAGGTGTAAGCGCGCCGAAGGCGCCCACGGCCCGGTTGGTGGGGCAGCACTCAGCCCTTGAGCGTCTGCTCCAGCACGTGCAGCTGCTGGTTCAGCTCGGTGTCCTTGGTGCGGTCGCCGCCGATCTTGCGCACCGCATGCAGCACCGTGGTGTGATCACGCCCACCGAACAGCTCGCCGATCTCGGGCAGGCTCTTCTGGGTGAGTTCCTTGGCCAGGTACATGGCAATCTGGCGCGGCTTGGCGATCGAGGCCGGGCGCTTCTTGCTGTACATGTCGGCGACCTTGATCTTGTAG
>CAYPDO010001160.1:0-1011 GCA_964409495.1 uncultured Bordetella sp. | reverse complement strand
ACGTCGGCTTCGATGTCTGCGGCGCTGGCTTTCGTGCCGGCTGCCAGCGCGTCGCTCCCGCCAAGCAGAGCCACGGCGGCGGCCGACAGCACGAGGCCGGAACCGGCCAAGGCGCGACGGCGCGGCAGCACCGAGAAATCTTCAGGCAAAACGAATCCCTGACCGTACATGGTCATCTCCTTGGGGTGGGTGAGGAAAGGGTGGAAGGGGCGGGCGCGATCAGCCCGGTCCTTCAGGGCGGTGGATGCGGCCTTGCTGCTGCAACTGCGTCAGCACGTGGTGGACCACGGCATCGCAACGCGCACCGGCAAAGACGTACACGTCGTGTGCGTGCGCCTCCAGCTGCGCACCCAGTGTGTCGCGCAGCAGAGAGCGGGCCCGCAGGTAGCGGGTCTTCACGACGTCGTTGGAAACCTGGAGGCAGAAGGCGGATTCGTCGACGCTCATCTCCTGCACGGCGCGTAGGATGAAAACGCTGCGGTAGATCGGGGGCAGGCTGTTGATCGCTCGTTGCAGCAGAGCACGCATCTGCTGAGTCTCGGCCTGCGCATCCGGCGCGGCGCTGGCTGGCGCGTTGAACACCATCATGTGCTCCGTGGCGGGCTCAGCGCCGAGGTCCAAGGTATCGTCGATCAGCACGGTCCGCTCGCGCTTGCGCTGCACGTCCAGCGCGACATTGAACGCAATGCTTGCCAGCCACGTGCCCAGCGCGCAAGCACCACGAAACGAGCCCAGCGACGAGAACGCGCGCAGGTAGGTCTCCTGCACCACGTCCTGCGCCTCGGCGTCATCGCCAACCACGCCGCGTGCGCTGCGGAACAGCAGTCGGTTGTGCCGTCTCATGATGACTTCGACCGCCAGGGCTTCGCCGCGGGCGGCGCGTGCCACGAGCTCGCTGTCGGCGCATGCATTGGTGCCAAGAGTGTCGGGCGTCTCGGTGGGGTCCATCGTCGGTTTCGTCTCGGTTGTCTGGGCTTGTGGTCGTTAGACGCCGACTGGGCACGAAAGGTG
>CAYPDO010001159.1:0-1015 GCA_964409495.1 uncultured Bordetella sp. | reverse complement strand
CTTCGAGTTCGATCGTGACCTCGCCCACCCCGGGCCAGATGTAGCGCAGGCGGTGAGGAGGCTGGACATCGATGAGCCGACACGCTGCACGGTGTTCAGCTTCGAACCCATCGGGGCGCTCGGCAGCAGAAGCGGACAGGTCGTCGTTGCGCCACACCAGTTCGAACGAGGCACCGGCTTGCAGCGGCATGATGCCGCTGGCCAGCCATTGGCGGCGCAGGTCACTGTCGGTGAGGTAGGACCAGACGCGTTCGATCGGGCCCGGCAGACGGCGCTGCATGCGCAGCGTGCGCCCATCGGCAAGGGCGCCGCGTTGGTCATTGAAAGCGGGTGAGCTCATCTTGCCTTCCGTTTGCGAGGAGGGTTGCCTTGGGTGGTAGACGGTGCAGAAGCGCGGCTGGTCGCTTGCTGCCTCAGCAGCGCTTCCAGTCGATCCAGCCGTGCGGTCCAGAACCGCTCGTAGTGGCGCAGCCAGTCGTCGGCCAGCTGCAGCGGTGCCGCATTCAGGCTGCAGACATGCGTGCGACCCGTGATCTGGCGCGTGATGAGGCCTGCGTCTTCCAGGGCCTTGACGTGCTTTGAAGCCGCGGCCAAAGACATGCTGAACGGCTCGGCCAACTGACCGACCGTCTGCTCACCGCGTGCGAGACGCTGAAGCATCTGCCGGCGGGTGGGGTCGCCCAGCGCACGGAAGACGGCGTCCAACTCAGTCTGTTTATGTTCAACCATGTTGTTGAATATATGTGCGCTCCCAGCGTTCGTCAACTCGATGGTTGAATATTTGCGAGCCAGTTCGGGCAGGTTCTCGATCCAGGCGATGAGGTCGGCTTCGATGCGCTGGGCCGCCGGTCTCGCTTCGATGTCCTTTGCCGCCCCCCGCAGTTCGTGCTGGTTGCCGGTCGCGCTGATCGCCAGCAGGTTGGGCAGTCCGTACTGACGAGGAATGGCGCCATGGAGCGTGTCGGCCAGCAGCTTCAGTGTCAGGTGGGTCGTCAGTGCCGCCAGCGCAACCTCG
>CAYPDO010001158.1:0-1016 GCA_964409495.1 uncultured Bordetella sp. | reverse complement strand
GCGCCGTACGAGGCGCAACGCTGCACGCATGAACTGGTCGAGGCCCAGGCCCTGGCCCAGCCCGACGCGGTGGCGGTGGTGCAGGGCGATGAGGTGCTGCGCTACGGCGAACTCAACGCGCAAGCCAACCAGCTGGCCCGCCACCTGGTGAGCCTGGGCGTGTGCCCGGGCGAGCGCGTGGCCGTGTGCGTGGGCCGCAGCCCGCGCCTGCTGGTGGCCTTGCTGGCCGTGCTCAAGGCCGGTGGCGCCTACGTGCCGCTGGACCCGGCCTACCCGGGCGAGCGCCTGGGCTACATGCTGGCCGACAGCCAGCCGCGGGTGATCGTCGGTGAATCCACCGCCAGCGCCGAGCTGCAGGCCCTGCTGGCCCTGGCCGCCGCGCGCGCGCCGCAGCCGCTGCCCGTGCTCGAACTCGACCACCCCGAGGCCTGGACCGGCCTGGACACCCACAACCTGCCCGCGCCGGCCGAGGGCGCGCGCGCGCTGGCCTATGTGATCTACACCTCGGGCTCCACCGGCCAGCCCAAGGGCGTGATGGTCGAGCAGCGCAGCCTGAACAACCTGATCGCCTGGCACGCCCGGCAGTTCGGCCTGGCCCCGGGCGAGCGCAGCAGCTGCACCGCGGGCCTGGGCTTCGACGCCTGCGCCTGGGAGATCTGGCCCACGCTGGCCAGCGGTGCCAGCCTGCTGCTGGCCCCCGCGCACACCGAGGGCAACCCGCAGGCCCTGCTGCAGTGGTGGCAGGCGCAAGACCTGGGCGTGAGCTTCCTGGTCACGCCGCTGGCCGAACACGCGCTCAGCCACGGCCTGGCCAACCCCGGCCTGCGCCAGCTGCTGGTGGGCGGTGACCGGCTGCGCCGCTGGCCGCAAGGCCTGCCCGCGGGCCAGACCCTGGTCAACAACTACGGCCCCACCGAGAACACCGTGGTGGCCACCTCGGGTGCGCTGAGCGCCCACGACGCGGTGCTGCACATCGGCCGCCCGGTGGCCAACACCCGGGTGTACATCCTGGATGC
>CAYPDO010001157.1:0-1017 GCA_964409495.1 uncultured Bordetella sp. | reverse complement strand
GCGCAGACATTCGGCCGTGTAATTCGACCGTCAGTCAGCAGCCAGTCTCCGTCGGTCACTGTGGAGATCGGTTCGCCTCTCCAGCCGCTCACTCCTTCACTTCGGATCACCGGCTATCGTGAAAGAAGGCGTCGAGGTCCGCGCCGCGAGTCGCGTCGGCAAAGCCGTCGAAGCGTCCCCGCACGAGCGCCGCAGCGGCGCGTTGAAAGCCGCCCCAGGCGGAACGGGCCAACGCTCCCCCGACGCTGACGCGGCGCACGCCCAGCGGCGCGATGTCGGCCAGCGTCAACTCGCTCGCCCAGCCGACGAGCAGGTTGACCGGCTTCGGCGCCACCGCTGCAACCACCGCCGCGATGTCGGCCTGCTCGCGCAGGCCTGGCGCGTAGAGGCAGTCGGCGCCGGCTTCGGCGTAGGCCTGCAGGCGCGCGATCGTCTCGCCGAGGTGCGGCCGGCCGACGAGATACGACTCGCAGCGCCCGACGAGCAACGGGCCGCCATCGGACGCATCGATCGCCGAACGCGCGGCCCGCAGGCGCTCGACGGCCTCGGCCAACTCGAACAGTGGCCGTGCGGCGTCACCGGTCGAGTCCTCGATCGAGAGGCCGGCCACGCCGGTGGCCACAGCACGCGCCACGTGGTCGGCTACACCCTGCGCGTCAGACCCATAGCCGTTCTCGAAGTCCGCATTGATTGGGACGTCCGTCGCCTCGACCATCGTGCGCAAGTGGGCCAGCACCGGCTCGAGGCCGACACCGGCATCGGGTCGGCCGGTCGACCAGGCGAAGCCGGAGCTCGTCGTGGCGAGCGCAGCAAATCCAAGCGACTGCAGCCATCTGGCACTGCCCGCATCCCACGGGTTCGGTATCAGGAAGCACCCGGACTCATGCAGCGCGCGGAAGCGGCGGCGCTTTTCGGCGACGGTGGGGCGATCAGACATGTCGGGCTCCGGTCGGGACTACGGCCGATTCTGCGCCTCGCGGCGTCCATCGCGGCTGTTGCGGCGGCCGCTGCGCAGCG
>CAYPDO010001156.1:0-1021 GCA_964409495.1 uncultured Bordetella sp. | reverse complement strand
GCTGGCTGGCGATCAGCATCGCCTCGTTGGCGCTGCGCGCCAGCATCGTGCGCGTCACCGGGATGTGGAAGGCCGCCAGCAGCGCCTTGCTCTCCATCTCGGTGAGCACCTTGCGGCGCTCGGCCAGCACGCCTTCGATCAGCAGGCGGGCGCCTTCGGTGTCGGGCTGGTTCAGCGTGGACAGCGGCGGCGGCGTCTGCTGCAGCAGCTGCTGGTTCTGGTAGAAGCTGGCGATGTTGCCGAAGGCATCCACCGCCGCCTCGGGCGTGCGGAAGTTGGGGATGGCCGCGGCGTTGAGCACCTCGCGTGCCTCGCGCACCGATTCATCGCCCATCCAGCAGGCCAGTACCGGCTTGGCCACCGGGCGGAACACCTCGACGATGGCGCGCGCCACCTCGGCCGGATCGCTGTCGGGCTTGGGGCTCAGGATCACCAGCACGCCGTCGATGCCGCGGTCCTTGCCGCAGGCCTGCACGGCGGCCTTGAAATGCTCGGGGCGGGCATCCTCGCCCAGGTCGATCAGCGATTGCAGCGTGGCGCCCTCGGGCAGCTTGGGCGCCAGGTCCACGCGCACCGCGTCGCCGAAGGCCGCCACCTCGATGCCGATCTCGTTGGCCCAGTCGGCCGCCAGCACGCCCGGGCCGCCGCCGTTGGTGATGATGGCCATGCGCTTGCCCACCGGGCGGTAGCGCGAGGCCAGGCACTTGGCGGCCGAGAACAGCTGCGTGAACACGCGCACGCGCACCGCACCGGCGCGGCGCAGTGCCGACTCGAACACGTCGTCCGCGCCGACGATGGCCGCCGAGTGGGTGAGCGCCGCGCGTGAACCCGCCGGCTTGCGCCCGGCCTTCATCACCACCACCGGCTTGGCGAAGGCCGCGGCGCGCAGCGCGCTCATGAAGCGCCGCGCATGGCGGATGCCCTCCATGTAGACCACGATGCTCTGCGTGCTGGCGTCATTGGCCAAGAAGTCGAGCACCTGCGGCAGATCGACCGCGGTGTTCGGCCCCAGCGAGACCAC
>CAYPDO010001155.1:0-1024 GCA_964409495.1 uncultured Bordetella sp. | reverse complement strand
GCCACGCTCGATGAACTGCAGGCCTTCTTCGCCGCGCAGCGCGCACGTGATCCGCACTGCGGGCTGATGCTCAAGGCCGTGGCCGGCGGCGGTGGCCGTGGCATGCGCGCGGTGCGCGATCCGGCCGACCTGCCCGAGGCCTTTGCCCGCTGCAGTGCCGAGGCCCTGGCCGCCTTCGGCGTGGGCGCGGTGTATGCCGAGCGCCTGATCCCGCGCGCGCGCCACCTCGAGATCCAGGTCATCGGCGATGGCCGGCAGGTGATGGCGCTGGGCGAGCGTGAATGCACGCTGCAGCGCCGATTCCAGAAGCTGGTGGAAATCGCCCCCAGCCCCAGCCTGCCCGATGCGCTGCGCCAGCAACTGGTGCAGGCGGCGCTGACGCTGGCGCGCACCAGCGGCTACCAGAGCCTGGGCACCTTCGAGTTCCTGGTCGATGCGTCATCCGCCGACCTGCCCTACGTGTTCATCGAGGCCAACCCACGGCTGCAGGTGGAACACACGGTCACCGAGGCGGTGACCGGCGTGGACCTCGTCAGCGCGCAGATCGCGATCGCCGCCGGCCGCTCACTGGCCGCGCTGGGCCTGGACCCCGCCGCGCCACCCGCACCGCGCGGCTTTGCCGTGCAGTGGCGCATCAATGCCGAACGTCTGGATGCCCAGGGCCAGGCCCAGGCTGCCAGCGGCCTGCTCACGCGCTGCGATTTCGCCGCCGGCCCCGGCGTGCGCGTGGACACCCAGGCTCGCCAGGGCCTGCAGCCCTCGCCGCACTACGACACCCTGCTGGCCAAGCTGATCGTGCACCACCCCGGCCATGGCGCCGAGGGCTGGGCCGATGTGCTGCGCCGCTCGCGCCGCGCATTGGGCGAGTGCCGCATCGAAGGCCTCGCCACCAACCTGCCGCTGCTGCGCGCGCTGGCCGAACACCCGGCGCTGGCTGAGCACGCCGTGCACACCCGCTGGCTGGAGGCCGAATGGCCCGCACTGCAGCCGATGCTGGCCAGGTTTGCCGATGCGCAGCACGCCA
>CAYPDO010001154.1:0-1028 GCA_964409495.1 uncultured Bordetella sp. | reverse complement strand
GCCACCTGGTGTTCGGCACGCTGCACACCAGCAGCGCCGCCAAGACCATCGACCGCGTGGTGGATGTGTTTCCGGCCGCCGAGAAGGAAATGGTGCGCGCGATGCTGTCGGAATCGCTGGTGGCGGTGATCTCGCAGACGCTGTGCAAGCTCAAGGACGGCTCGGGCCGCGCCGCGGCGCACGAGATCATGATCGGCACGCCGGCCATCCGCAACCTGATCCGCGAGAACAAGATCGCGCAGATGTACTCGTCGATCCAGACCGGCCAGAACCTGGGCATGCAGACGCTGGACCAGAACCTGGCCGACCTGGTGCGCCGCAACATCATCAGCCCGGCCGAGGCCCGCGCCAAGGCCAAGATCCCGGAGAATTTCCCGGGGTGATCGGGGGCCGTTCCCGCACAATTGCCTGAACTGAGCAGCCAGGGAGTCCGGCGCCGTGGAACGCGAACAAGCCTCGAAATTCGTCAACGACCTGCTGCGCCTGATGGTCGCGCGCGGCGGCTCGGATCTGTTTCTCACCGCCGATTTCCCGCCGGCCATCAAGGTGGACGGCAAGGTCACCCGCGTGTCGCCGCAGCCGCTGACCGGCCAGCACACCCTGGTGCTGGCGCGCGCGGTGATGAACGAGCGCCAGGCCACCGAGTTCGAGCGCACCAAGGAGTGCAACTTCGCCATCGCGCCGCATGGCATCGGGCGTTTCCGCGTCAATGCCTTCATGCAGCAGGGCCATGTGGGCATGGTGATGCGCACCATTCCGCAGACCCTGCCCACCATCGACAGCCTGAACCTGCCGCCGGTGCTGAAGGAAGTGGCCAGCGCCAAGCGCGGCCTGGTGATCATGGTGGGCGCCACCGGCTCGGGCAAGAGCACCTCGCTGGCGGCCATGATCGACTGGCGCAACGAGAACAGCTACGGCCACATCATCACCATCGAAGACCCGGTGGAGTTCGTGCATGCGCACAAGAACTGCATCGTCACCCAGCGCGAGGTGGGCATCGACACCGACGGCTGGGAGCAGGCGCTGAA
>CAYPDO010001153.1:0-1030 GCA_964409495.1 uncultured Bordetella sp. | reverse complement strand
GGCGACCACGACGGCATCCCCTGCGAGACGCAGTGGTGCCACTAGCCGGCACCGGCGCGTGGCCGTTCAGGCCGCCACCGGCGTGTCCAGCACCGCGGCCAGGTTCAGCGTGATGTTGTTCTTCGTGGCGTCCACGAAGGGGCAGATGCCCTTGGCGCGCTGCAGCAGATCGTCGGCATCGAACTGGCTCAGGCTGCCGGCCATGTGCACGGTGAGCGTCAGCGCCATGCGGTAGGCATCGTCCAGCGTGGTGAACATCGACAGCTCGGCCTCCACATAGCAGCCCTTCAGGCCGGTGTGCTGCTTGCGCGCGATGTGGCGGATGCTCTGCTCGAAGCAGGCGGCAAAGGCGCCGGCCAGCAGCTGCTCGGGGTTGGGGCCGTCGCCCTTGCCGCCCAGCTCGGTGGGCACGGCCAGCTTGAGCTTGAAGCTGCCGTCCTCGCTCTGGATGCTGCCGCTGCGGCCGCCCTGGGTCAGCATGTGGGCTTTGTAGACCAGGTCCATGGGGTGCTCCGTGGGTGTGGGGGTTGGCGCTGTCGCTGGCGCTGCGCGCGGGGGCTCAGCGCGAGGTCTTCAGCAGCTTGGCGCGCTCGGACGGGCTGAAGTTGCTGAACAGGCCGGCGCGATCCGCGGCACGCCGGTTCGACATGCGGATGGCTTCGATCTTGCCGGCCGGCGCCAGGCGCGACACCAGGCGCTGCAGCTGCGTGCCGCCGCACTGCGGGCAGGCCGGCGTGGTGCTGCTGCGCACCAGCAGTTCGAAATCGGCGCTGCAGGCGTCGCAGTGGTAGTCGTGGATCGGCATGGTGGGCTCCAGGAAGATCGGGCGATGAAGGGGCAGCGAGCAAGAAGCGTGCGTTGCGGTGTGGCCTGTTCGTGCAACGCGTCAGTGGTTGGCGCAGGGCCTGGCGCCGGCCGCTGCAGCGCAGCCTTCCAGCGCGCCCGACAGCGCCGCACCACCGGCCGGCTGCGGGGCCAGGCCCACGAAGGCCGCCACCTCGGCCAGCTCGAAGCCGACCAGGCGCGCGCC
>CAYPDO010001152.1:0-1030 GCA_964409495.1 uncultured Bordetella sp. | reverse complement strand
CGAGCGTGTCGGCCGGCACGACAACTTCTTCGAGCTGGGCGGGCACTCGCTGCTGGCCATCAGCCTGGTCGAGCGCATGCGCGCCGCAGGCTTCGAGGCCGATGTGGCCGGCCTCTTCACCACACCAGACCTGGCCGGATTTGCGGCAGCGACGAAAGAGATCGGGGAGATTCTTCTGTGAGCACGGCTGAGCTTTTTTCGCTGCTGGAAGACAAGGGCATTGCGCTGTCGCTGAAGGGTGACCAGCTGGCCGTGCGCGGCGACAAGCAGGCCTTGTCGGATGCCGCGCTGATGGCCCTGCTGCGCAGCCACAAGGCCGCGCTGATTGCCCATCTGCAGGCCATCGCCCACCCGGTGCCGGCCGCCGGCAAGGCCCAGGTGCCGCCCAACGCCATCCCCGCCGATGCGCAGGTCATCCGGCCCGAGATGCTCACCCTGGTCACGCTGGACCCGGCGCAGATCGATGCGCTGGTGGCCCAGGTGCCCGGTGGCGCGGCCAATGTGCAGGACATCTACCCGCTCACGCCCTTGCAGGAAGGCATGCTGTTCCATCACCTGGTGGACCCGCAGCACGATGCGTATGTGGAGGCCAGCCTGGTGGCTTGCAACAGCCGCCAGCGGCTCGACCGTCTGCTGGGCGCGATCCAGCAGGTGATCGACCGCCACGACATCCTGCGCACCGCCGTGGTGTGGCAGGGCGTGCCCGAGCCGGTGCAGGTGGTGCTGCGCCAGGCGCAGCTGGCCATCGAAGAGGTGCAGCTGGATGCGGCACAAGGCGATGCCGCGGCGCAGATGGAGGCGCGATTCGACCCGCGCAACACCCACTTCGTGCTGCAGCAGGCGCCGCTGATCCGCGCCTATGTGGCCCACGATGCGGCGCAGGGCCGCTGGCTGCTGCGCATCGTGTCGCACCACCTGGTGCTGGACCACACGACGCAGGAGCTGGTGTTCGAGGAGGCCGAACTGATCGAGCAGGGCCGCCAGGCCGAGCTGCCGGCGCCGGTGGCCTTCCGCCAGTTCGTGGCGCAGG
>CAYPDO010001151.1:0-1035 GCA_964409495.1 uncultured Bordetella sp. | reverse complement strand
CACCCAGGTGCTGCGCTACGGCAATGCGCGCGAGCTGTGTCTGGGCCTGGAGGTTGTGACGGCCCAGGGCGAGGTGTGGAGCGGCCTGACCGGCCTGCGCAAGGACAACACCGGCTACGACCTGCGCGACCTGTTCGTGGGCAGCGAGGGCACGCTGGGCATCATCACCGCGGCCACGCTGAAGCTGTTTCCGAAGCCGGCCGCCAAGCTCACCGCCCTGGCCAGCACCGGCACGCTGGCGCAGTGCCGGACGCTGCTGGGCCTGGCCCAGCGCCGGCTGGGCGCCGGGCTCACCGGCTTCGAGGTGATGAACCGCTTCTCGCTGGCGCTGGTGGCGCGGCACTTCCCGCAACTGCAGCAGCCGCTGCCGGCCGCCGACTGGACGGTGCTGCTGGAATACGCCGATGCCGACGGCGAGGCCAGCGCCCGCCAGCGCTTCGAAGGCCTGCTGGGCGATGCGCTGGAGCAGGGCCTGATCACCGACGCCGCGGTGGCCGAGAGCCTGGCGCAATCGGCCGCGCTGTGGCACCTGCGTGAATCCATCCCGCTGGCGCAAAGCGAGGAAGGCCTGAACGTCAAGCACGACATCGCCCTGCCCGTCTCGGCCATCGCCGAGTTTTGCGCGCGCACCGATGCCGCGCTGGCCACGGCCTTTCCGGGCATCCGGCTGGTCAATTTCGGCCACTTGGGCGATGGCAACCTGCACTACAACGTGCAAGGCCCCGAGGGCGGCTCGGCGGCCGAGTTCCTGGCCCGCCATGAGCACCAGATCAACACCCTGGTGTTCGATGCCGTGGCGCAGTACGGCGGCAGCTTCTCGGCCGAGCACGGCATCGGGGCGCTCAAGCGCGACGAGCTGGCGCAGCGCAAGTCGCCGGTGGCGCTGGGCATGATGCGCGCGATCAAGCAGGCACTGGACCCGCAAGGCTTGCTGAACCCGGGCCGGGTGGTCTGACGCGAACGCGGGTGGCCCCGTGTATGCGCGGGGCCGGGTGCGCCAAGCAAGCGGGCCGAGCGCCGGGCCGCTCCCAAGCC
>CAYPDO010001150.1:0-1035 GCA_964409495.1 uncultured Bordetella sp. | reverse complement strand
ACCAAGATGATCAAGAAGAACACCACCATCCCGACCAAGTTCGCCCAGACCTTCTCCACCGCCGACGACAACCAGCCGGCCGTGACGATCAAGGTCTTCCAGGGCGAGCGCGAGATGGCGGTGGGCAACAAGATGCTCGGCGAGTTCAACCTCGAGGGCATCCCGCCGGCGCCGCGCGGCCTGCCGCAGATCGAGGTGAGCTTCGACATCGACGCCAACGGCATCCTGCACGTGGGCGCCAAGGACAAGGCCTCGGGCAAGGAAAACAAGATCACCATCAAGGCGAACTCGGGCCTGTCGGAGGCCGAGATCGAGAAGATGGTCAAGGACGCCGAGATCAACGCCGCCGAAGACCACAAGAAGTTCGAGCTGGCCACTGCGCGCAACCAGGCCGACGGCATGATCCACTCGGTGAAGAAGAGCCTCACCGACTACGGTGACAAGCTCGACGCCGACGAGAAGGCCAAGATCGAGGCCGCGCTGAAGGACGCCGAGGAAGCGCTCAAGAGCGAAGACAAGGCCACCATCGACGCCAAGGTCGAGGCGCTGATGACCGCCAGCCAGAAGCTGGGCGAGAAGATGTACGCCGACCAGCAAGCCGCAGGCGGTGCCGCCGGCGCCGGCCCGGAGGCCGCTGCAGCGGCTGGGGCGGCCGCAGGTGGTGCCTCGGGTGGCAAGAAGGCCGACGACGACGTGGTGGACGCGGAGTTCAAGGAAGTCCGCAAGTGATGGACGCGGCGGGCCTGGTGCGCATGCGCCGGCCCACCGCCCCCCGAACCGCCGCGCGCGGGCCTGTGGGCAGCCAGCCCCATGCCTGCCGCGGCGTTCCCGCTTGATCAAGACAGAGAACTTCCATGGCAAAGCGCGACTATTACGAGGTGCTTGGCATCGCCAAGAACGCCTCGGACGACGACATCAAGAAGGCCTACCGCAAGCTGGCCATGAAGTACCACCCTGACCGCAACCAGGGTGACGACTCCAAGAAGGCGGAAGAGAAGTTCAAGGAGGCCAAGGAGGCCTACGAGATGCTCTCCG
>CAYPDO010001149.1:0-1039 GCA_964409495.1 uncultured Bordetella sp. | reverse complement strand
AGCAGCGCGGCCCATTTGCGGGCACGCAGGATCGACAGGAATTGGGCAAAGGTCATCGTGGCGGTCCGTCAGGTCAGAAAAGGCTCTCGCGCACGTACACCACGTCGCCATCCTGCATCTTGTCGTCCATGCCCGGCGTGACGATCTGCACCTTGCCATCCGCCCCCTTGCGGTGCACGCGGATGCCCTTTTCGGTGCCGCGCTGGGTCAGGCCACCGCCGGTGGCCAGGGCCTGCATCAGCGTGAAGCCGCGCTCCAGCCGCATGGGGCCGGGGCGCTGCACTTCGCCGTAGATGTAGACGATGGGTTGGCGGTCCACCCACACGGTGTCGCCGTTCTGGATCAGCAGGTCCTGGCCCTTGCCGCCCTGGGCGAACACGGTGGGCAGGTCCACCTCCAGCCGGAACGGCTGGCCGTTGCGCGTGCCGGTGACCACCAGCACATCGCTGCCGTTGGCCGCGGTGCCGCCGGCCATGGCCAGCAGATCGGTCAGGCGCATGTCGGCCACCTCGATCGGGTAGCGGCCGGGGCGGTTCACCTGGCCCAGCACGCTGGCCTGGTTGCCGCGCACCTGCATCACCACCAGGGTGACCTGCGGGCTCTTGACGAAGTTGCCGTTGCGCAGGCCATCGGCGATGAGCTTCTCGGCCGCGGTGACGCTCAGGCCGCCCAGGCGGATGCTGCCCAGCAGCGGATAGCTGACCAGGCCGGTTTCGGTGACGCGGGTTTCCAGCGTGAGATCGGGGTTCTGGTACACGCTGATGCGCACCACATCACCCGAGCCGAGGCGGTATTCGGCGGCCGCGGTGGCGGCGGCCGGCGCGGCAGTCTGGGCCTGCGCTGCGGGCAGACCGGCGGCAAGACTGGCCAGCACCAAGAGGGCTGTGGCCAGCGGCGTGGGGGAGAGGCGGCGCGTCATGGTGCGGCTCACTTCAGGCCCATGCCCTTGCTGATGTCGGTGGCGCTCAGGCCGGCACTGGCGGCGGGCGCCGCGGCCGGTGCCGGGGTGGCGGCGGGTGCCACGGGGGCGGCGGCCGGT
>CAYPDO010001148.1:0-1044 GCA_964409495.1 uncultured Bordetella sp. | reverse complement strand
AAGATCTTGCCGTCGCCGATCTTGCCGGTCTTGGCCGCCTTGACGATGGCCTCGACGCAACGCTCGACATCGGCGTCCTTGACCACCACCTCGACCTTCACCTTGGGCAGGAAGTCGACCACGTACTCGGCGCCGCGGTACAGCTCGGTATGGCCCTTCTGGCGGCCGAAACCCTTGACCTCGGTGACGGTGAGGCCCGATACGCCCACATCGGCCAGCGACTCGCGCACCTCCTCGAGCTTGAAGGGCTTGATGATGGCGGTGATCTGCTTCATGGCGGGCTCCAGAGATTGTGGCGTGCACCTCGGGGTGCGACTGCGACGAGTTTAAACGTGAGATCGCTCAGGCGCGGAACTTCGACGTGATGGGATAGCGCCAGTCTCGGCCGAAGGCGCGGTGGGTGATGCGGATGCCAACCGGCGCCTGACGGCGCTTGTACTCGTTGATCTTGATCAGCCGGGTGACACGCTCGACATCGGCTGGCGCGAAGCCGGCGGCCACGATCTGCTCGATCGACTGATCCTCTTCCATGTAGCGCGCCAGGATGGCGTCCAGCACCTCGTAGGGCGGCAGGCTGTCCTGGTCGGTCTGGTCGGGACGCAGTTCGGCCGACGGCGCGCGGGTGAGGATGCGCTCAGGGATCACCGGGCCGGTGCTGCCATCGGCCCGCACGGTGGGCTGAGCGTTTTTCCAGGCGCAGATGCGGTAGACAAGGGTCTTGGCCACATCCTTGATCACCGCGAAGCCCCCGGCCATGTCGCCATACAGCGTGCAGTAGCCGGTGGCCATCTCGCTCTTGTTGCCGGTGGTCAGCACGATGGACCCGAACTTGTTGCTCAAGGCCATCAGCAGCGTGCCGCGGATGCGGGCCTGGATGTTTTCTTCCGTCGCGTCTTCCGGCCGGCCGGCAAACTCAGCCGCCAGACTGGCGCGGAAGGCCTCGAACATCGGCGCGATGGCGATCTCGTCGTAGCGCACGCCCAGGCGCCCGGCCATGTCGCGCGCGTCGATCCACGAGATGTCGGCGGTGTAGGGGCTGGGCAT
>CAYPDO010001147.1:0-1045 GCA_964409495.1 uncultured Bordetella sp. | reverse complement strand
TCGGCGGTGTCGATCAACTGCACCCCCGGCGGCAGGCGGGCGGCCAGCGCCTGGGCCACCAGCGGGTAGTGCGTGCAGCCCAGCGCCACGGTGTCGGCGCCGCTGGCCTGCAGCTGGGCGGCAAAACGATCCAGCAGCGCCGCCAGCTGCGGCGAGCCGGGCGACTCGGTCTCGATGGCGTCGGCCAGGCCGGGGCAGGGCACGCGGTGCACCTGGGCGCCACCGGCATGCTGCTCGATCAGGCTGGCCACGCGCGGGCTGGCCAGCGTGCCGGGCGTGGCCATCACCGCCACCTGGCCGCAGCGCGTGGCCGCCACGGCCGGCTTGATGCCCGGCTCCACGCCCACGAAGGGCCGTTCGGGCCAGCGCGCGCGCAGCGCCGCAATGGCCTGCGTGGTGGCGGTGTTGCAGGCCATCAGCACCAGATCGACCTGCTGCTGCTCGATCAGCCAGGTGGCCAGTTGCAGGCAACGCGCCACCACCCACGCGGCGGGGCGCTCGCCCCAGGGGTTGAAGCGCGAGTCGGCCAGGTAGGTGCAGCGCGCCTGCGGCAGCCTGCCGCGCAGCGCGCGCAGCACCGACAGGCCGCCGACACCGGAATCGAAGATGCCGATGTGCACGGCGCCGCCTTGCGCGCCATTGCTGAAGGATGTGCCGCGGGCCGCCATGGGGCGCGCAGTCTAAATGCCCTGGCACGTCACCGGGGCGACGGCGCGCTTTGGCACAATGGCAAAAAATAGCACGATCGTTCGATTTCTTGCCATGGTGGGTGCTGAGGGGTGGCCCTTAGAATCTTTCCAGGTTTACGTAAACGTCAATTCAACTCCCGAGGAGCCGCGTCTCATGAAGGTACTGGTGCCTGTGAAGCGTGTCGTCGACTACAACGTGAAGGTTCGCGTGAAGTCCGATGGCACGGGCGTCGACATCGCCAACGTCAAGATGAGCATGAACCCGTTCGACGAGATCGCCGTCGAAGAGGCCGTGCGCCTGAAGGAAAAGGGCGTGGCCACCGAGGTCATCGCGGTCTCGTGCGGTGTCACGCAGT
>CAYPDO010001146.1:0-1058 GCA_964409495.1 uncultured Bordetella sp. | reverse complement strand
GGGGGGGCTCAGTCATACACCTCCGCATCGGGGTCGGTCGCCTCCAGCTCATAGCTGGCGGCCAGCATCGCCAGGCGGCCCACCACGCCATACATGTAGAAGCGGTTCGGCGCGCTGACCCCCGGCTTGGCGCCGGGCTTGGGCAGGTGGTGGCTGTCGCTGAAGGCCAGCGGCACATAGCGCGCGCCGGGCGCCGAGAGGTTCTCGTCCACACCGCGCTCGGCATGCACGCGGTAGAAGCCGCCCACCACGTAGCGGTCGATCATGTAGACCACCGGCTCGGCCACCGCGTCGTTCACGCGCTCGTAGGTGGGCACGCCCTCCTGGATGATGACCTCGGTGACGGCCTCGCCGCCGCGCACCGTGCCCAGGCGCTCGCGCATGCGCGCCAGGCCGGCGGCGTCGGCCAGGTCCTTGGCGTCGCGCACGGTCATCAGGCCGGCGCCGCCCGAGCCGTTGTCGGCCTTGACGATGACGAACGGCTTCTCGTTGATGCCGTATTCCTTGTACTTGCGCCGCACCTTGCCCAGCAGCGCGTCCACGTTGGCCTGCACGCAGTCCAGGCCCGAGGCATCGCCGAAGCTCACCTCGCCACAGCGGCCGAACATCGGGTTGATCAGCCACGGGTCCATGCCCAGCAGCTTGGCGAACTTCTTGGCCACCTCTTCATAGCTGTCGAAGTGGCGGCTCTTGCGGCGCACGCCCCAGCCGGCGTGCAGCGGCGGCAGCAGGTACTGCTCGTGCAGGTTCTCCAGCACCGCCGGCGTGCCGTTGGCCATGTCGGTGTTGAGCAGGATGGTGCAGGGGTCGAAGTCCTTCAGCCCCAGGCGGCGCGGCGTGCGCAGCAGCGGCTCGAGCGTGAGCTTGTCGCCGTCGGGCAGTGGCAGCGCGGTGGGCGCGGTGACGGCCGGGTCCAGCGAGCCCAGGCGCACGTTCAGGCCGGCCTGCGTGAAGATCTGCATCAGGCGCTGCAGGTTGGCGCGGTAGAAGCTGGAGCTGGTGTCGTTGTCGGGCACCAGCAGCAGGTTCTTGGCCTCGGGGCAAATCTTCTCGATGGC
>CAYPDO010001145.1:0-1062 GCA_964409495.1 uncultured Bordetella sp. | reverse complement strand
ACCGGCACATTGAACTGGCGCAGGATTTCCTTGCCTTGGTATTCGTGGATCTTCATCGTGGGCTCGTGGCTGTCGAGGGATGGAGCTGCCCGGCCACGGCTTGGCGTGGTCAGGCCCGGTGTTGGCGCGGCGCCCGGGGCGGGGCGAGCAAACCTGCGAAATTTATCATGCCGCACTCAGGAAAACCCGAACGAGTGTCTCGGTGGCGCAGTCGGGATTGGCGTGTGTGCCAGATCGGCACGCGCAGTGGGCGGCGCGACAGCGGTTCAGGCCTCGTCGTCGGGCAGGCCGCGCAACACGCGGCGGACCACCTCGGACGAGAAGCCACGCCCGGCGAGAAAGCGCATCTGGCGCAGGCGTTCGGCCGGGTCAGCCGCCTGGGCACCGTACTTGCGTTGCCAGACCTCGCGTGCGCGGGCCAACTCGGTGTCGCGCAACTGCTGGCGTGTCTCGGCGTCTGGCGCCAGGCCATGCTGGGCCAGTTCGCGCTCGATGCGCAGATTGCCGTAGCGCCCCTGGCGGGCATGGATGCGACTGTCGACGAAGCGCTGGTCAGAAAGATAGCCGCGGGCGCTCAGCCAGTCGAGCACGGCGTCAACCTCGGGTGCGTGATCGACGGGATCGGTTTCCTCGGCGGCCGTGGCCGCGCGGAGGTCATCGGCCGGGTCGCCGGGCAGGGCGTCGCCGACGTCGTCAAAGCCGAACAGGCCCTCCGCATCTGCTTCACCCAGGCCCATCGATGGCGCCGCCGCGGCTGCAGCCACGGGCCGCCCTGCGGCCGCGCGCAGCAGGCGCACGCGCAGTTCGGCACGGCTGTATTCGCGCTGCGCCAGCCATTGCAGCGCGCGCACCTTCAGCGATGCGGGACGGGGCGGCACCCCGGGGCCTGGCCTGCTCAGGCCTCGGTATCGCCGGCCGGGCCGGGCTGCGGCGGTACGCCCAGGGCCTCGCGCACCTTGTTCTCGATCTCGAGTGCGATGTCGGGGTTCTCGCGCAGGAACTCGCGGGCGTTGTCCTTGCCCTGGCCGATCTTCTCGCCGTTGTAGGCGTACCAGGCGCCGG
>CAYPDO010001144.1:0-1069 GCA_964409495.1 uncultured Bordetella sp. | reverse complement strand
ACGCCCTGCACCGAGGCGGTGGTCAGGATGATGAAGGTGACCAGCAGCACATACGCCAGGTCGAGCATCGGCGTGATGTTGATGTCGTCATAGGGCTGCAGGTCGCCCTTGATCTCGGCGGACATGGCGGCAGGCTCAGCGGCTGTCGCCGAACTGCTCGGCCACGCGGGTGCTGAACTCGTCGACGAAGATCTGCATGTCCGCCGAGATGTTCTTGATGCGCGAGGACAGGTAGTTGTAGCCGAACAGCGCCGGGATGGCCACGCCCAGGCCGGCCACCGTGGCCATCAGCGCAGCGGCGATGCCCGGGGCGATGGCGTTGACGTTGACATCGCCCGCCGCGGCAATGGCCGCGAAGGTGATCATCACGCCCACCACCGTGCCCAGCAGGCCCAGGAAGGGGCCGCCCGAGATGGCGATGGTGAGCCACACCATGGCCGAGTTCAGGCGCTGGTTCTCGCGCACCAGGTCGGCATGCACGGCGGCACTCACGGCATTGAGCATCGCGCCGGTGACGACCGGGCCGCCGGGCTCGCCGATCTGGCGGTTCTTCAGCTGCTGCACGCCCACGTCGTACAGGCGCGCCAGCGACGAGCCGGGGTGCTGCTGCGCGCCGCCCACCGTGAGCACCTCGCGCGCCGACCGAAAGGCGCCCAGGAAGGCGCTGTTGCCGCGGTCCTGGCTGCGCACCAGGCGCAGCTTGCTGACCATCACGATCAGCGCCACCACGAACAGCAGCACGCACAGCCAGATCACGACCAGCGCGTCGATGGTGAGGTTCTTCCACAGCACGCCGAAGTAGCCGCCGTGGCCGCCTTCACCGGCCTCGGCCTCGCCCTCGTTCTGCTGCTGCGTGGCCACCAGCTTGGCATCGGCGCCCTGCGCGGCGCGCGCGAACTTGATCCAGTCGGCGCTGCGCGCCACGGTGCTGACCTGCAGCTCGTCGATCAGGCCGCTGTAGCCCTGGCCCAGGCGCACCGGCCCGTCGATGCTGGGCGCCGGTGCCGGCAGCGGCGCCTGGGCCGCCTGCTCGCCGTTGACAAACAGCGTCAGCTTGCCGGCCGACTGC
>CAYPDO010001143.1:0-1070 GCA_964409495.1 uncultured Bordetella sp. | reverse complement strand
GCTTCTTCGTCTGCGGCTTCCACGTGGCCTTCCTGGCCACGCACCTGCCCGGGGTGGTGGCCTCGTGCCAGCTGCCACCGGCCGTGGGCGCCTGGGCGCTTGCGATGATCGGCCTGTTCAACATCATCGGCAGCTTCGGCATCGGCTGGGCCATCGGCTACCGCCACGGCCACTGGCCGATGAAGCGCCTGCTGTCGCTGATCTACGCCACACGCGCGGTGGCCGTGCTGCTGTTCGTGCTGGCGCCCAAGACGCCCACGGTGATGCTGGTGTTTGCCGCGGTGATGGGCCTCACCTTCCTGAGCACGGTGCCGCCCACGGCCGGGCTGGTGGCCCGCTTCTTCGGGCCGGCGCACATGGGCACGCTGTTCGGCCTGGTGATGGTGTCGCACCAGCTCGGCGGCTTCCTCGGTGCATGGCTGGGCGGCAAGGCCTTCGAACGCAACGGCAGCTACGACTGGATGTGGTACGCCGACATTGCACTGGCCGTGGCCGCCGCGCTGCTGCACCTGCCGATCCGCGAGCAGCGCCCGGCACCGCCGGCCAGCGCAGCGCAGCCGGCCTGAGCAAGACGGCCACAAGGCCGACACGGCGCAGCGCCACAATCAAGCCCGCCCATCAAGCCCACGCAGCAGCACCCCATGGCCGATCTGTCCGCCTTCGCCATCACCCGCAAGTGGCCCGCCACGCAGCCCGATCGCCTGCAGCTGTATTCGCTGCCCACGCCCAATGGCGTGAAGGTGAGCATCGCGCTGGAGGAACTGGGCCTGCCCTACGAGGCCCACCTGGTGCGCTTCGACACCAACGACCAGCTGAGTCCAGAGTTCCTGTCACTGAACCCGAACAACAAGATCCCGGCCATCCTCGACCCCGATGGCCCGGACGGCCAGCCGCTGGCGCTGTTTGAATCCGGCGCCATCCTGCTCTACCTGGCCGAGAAGACCGGGCGCCTGCTGCCCGCGGCACCCGCTGCCCGGTACGAAGCCATCCAATGGCTGATGTTCCAGATGGGCGGCGTCGGGCCGATGTTCGGCCAGCTGGGCTTCTTCCACAAGTTCGCGGGCAAGGAC
>CAYPDO010001142.1:0-1072 GCA_964409495.1 uncultured Bordetella sp. | reverse complement strand
CCGGCCCGACTACATCCTGCTGTGGGGCTGGGGCGTGATGAACTCCACCGCCTTGAAGGAGCCAGTGGCCACCGGCTACCCGCGCGAGAAGATGTACGGCGTGTGGTGGGCCGGCGCCGAGCCCGATGTCAAGGACGTGGGCATGGGTGCCAAGGGCTACAACGCCGTGACCATGCAGCATGGCACCGAGACCAACTCCAAGATCGCCCAGGACGTGCTGAAGGAACTGCACGCCAAGGGCCAGGGCACGGGCCCGAAGGAGGAAGTGGGCCAGGTGCTGTACATGCGCGGCCTGATGAGCGCGATGTTCGCGGTGGAAGGCGTCAAGCGCGCCCAAGAGCGCTTCGGCAAGGGCAAGGTGGTCACCGGCGAGCAGGCGCGCTGGGGCTACGAGAACCTGGCGCTCGACCAGAAGAAGCTCGACGCGCTGGGCTTTGCCGGCGTGATGCGACCGGTGTCCACCAGCTGTGCCGACCACATGGGTGCCAACTGGGCCCGCGTGCACACCTGGGACGGCGCCAAGTGGCAGTTCAGCTCCGACTGGCTGCAGGCCGACGAGGCCATCCTCAAGCCCATGGTGCGCGCCGCGGCCGACAAGTACGCGGCCGAGAAGAAGATCGAGCGGCGCACGCCGGCTGACTGCCAGTCCTGATGGCCCACCCCCGGAGCGGCCAAGGCCGCTTCCCCCTCAAGGGGGCACCGCCTGCGGACCGGCCAAGCCGGATCCGCGGCGGTTGCTTGGTTAGATCGCGATAGGTCACCATGTCCAACATCCTTCTCAACGTCAACGGCATCGAGGTCATCTACAACCACGTGATCCTGGTGCTCAAGGGCGTGAGCCTGCAGGTGCCTGAAGGTCAGGTGGTGGCCCTGCTGGGCGGCAACGGCGCCGGCAAGACCACCACGCTGCGCGCGGTGAGCAATCTGCTGGCCGGTGAGCGCGGCGAGGTCACCAAGGGCAGCATCGAGCTGCGCGGCGAGCGCATCGAGAAGCTCAGCCCGGCGCAGATGGTCGAGCGCGGCGTGATCCAGGTGATGGAGGGCCGGCATTGCTTCGCCCACCTCACCATCG
>CAYPDO010001141.1:0-1078 GCA_964409495.1 uncultured Bordetella sp. | reverse complement strand
GGCTACATCGCCGCCATCCGCGCCGCCCAACTGGGCTTCAACGTGGCCTGCATCGACGAGTGGAAGAACGCCAAGGGCGGCCCCGCGCCCGGCGGCACCTGCACCAACGTCGGCTGCATCCCCAGCAAGGCGCTGCTGCAGAGCAGCGAGCATTACGAGCATGCGCTCCACCACTTCGGTGACCACGGCATCAGCGTGGGCGAGGTGAAGATGGACGTGGCCAAGATGGTGGCCCGCAAGGCCGCCGTCGTGAAGCAGAACAACGACGGCATCCTGTACCTGTTCAAGAAGAACAAGGTGTCGTTCTTCCACGGCCGCGGCAGCTTCGCCAAGGCGGTGGACGGCGGCTACGAGATCACCGTCACCGGCGCCGCCAACGAGACGCTGACCGCCAAGCACGTGATCATCGCCACCGGCTCCAGCGCCCGCGGGCTGCCCGGCGTGCCGTTTGACGAAGAGAAGATCCTCAGCAACGACGGCGCGCTGCGCATCCCCGCCGCGCCCAAGAGCCTGGGCGTGATCGGCTCGGGCGTCATCGGTCTGGAGATGGGCTCGGTGTGGCGCCGCCTGGGCGCCGACGTGACCATCCTCGAAGCCATGCCCGGCTTCCTGGGCGCGGCGGATGACGCGGTGGCCAAGGAGGCGCTGAAGGCCTTCACCAAGCAGGGCCTGAAGTTCCAGTTCGGCGTGAAGGTCGGCGAGATCAAAAGCGGCAAGAAGGGTGTGACGATCGCCTACACCGATGCCAAGGGCGCCGAGCAGTCGCTGGAGGTCGAGAAGCTGATCGTCTCGATCGGCCGCGTGCCGCACACCGCCGGCCTGAACCCCGAGGCCGTGGGCCTGAAGCTCGACGAGCGCGGCTGCGTCATCGTCGACGATGACTGCAAGACCAACCTGCCCAATGTGTGGGCCGTGGGCGATGTGGTGCGCGGCCCGATGCTGGCGCACAAGGCCGAGGAAGAGGGCGTCGCGGTCGCCGAGCGCATCGCCGGCCAGCATGGCCACGTCAACTTCAACACCATCCCCTGGGTCATCTACACCAGCCCCGAGATCGCCTGGGTCGGCCAGACCGAGCAGC
>CAYPDO010001140.1:0-1087 GCA_964409495.1 uncultured Bordetella sp. | reverse complement strand
CGATCGACTACCTCGATTTCGCTTCTCCGGTCAGCGGCCTGGGCGGCAAGATGGGACTCGATGCCACGAACAAGTGGCCAGGTGAAACCCAGCGCGAGTGGGGCCGCACGATCACCATGCCGCCCGAGGTGACCGGCCGCATCGAGGACGTGTTCAATTCAGTGATGGCCGGCCGATCGAGCTGACCCCACGCCATGGACATGCGTTCTCGACTTGAACCCGGGCGCGGCTTGCGCTAATGTTGAGTTGCCTTCGATGAAGGTACCTTCCTTCACGCAGTCGCTGCGTGAAACGGGGCCCCGGACCTCCTATCTCCGGATCCCCACATGGTGGCCATCGGCCACCCGCCCCTCCGGGCCGCAAGGTCCGGAGGGGTTTCGCTTTTGGGGCCGGCGTGCAGCCCGGCCCCGGACCACAATCGCGCGAAGTTCCTCTGGAGATGTGCGCGATGAGCCTCGAGACCATCACCCTGGGCGGCGGATGCTTCTGGTGCCTTGAAGCCGTGTACGAGCAGGTCGAAGGCGTGGTGGCCGTGGAATCCGGCTACTGCAACGGCCATGTGGCGGCACCCACGTACGAGCAGGTGTGCCAGGGTGACACCGGCCATGTGGAGGTGGTGACGCTGCGCTTCGACGCGGCGCTCATCGGCCTGCGCGAGGTGCTGGAGATCTTCTTCACCATCCACGACCCCACCACGCTGAACCGCCAGGGCAACGATGTCGGTCCGCAGTACCGCTCGGGCATCTACTTCAGTGATCCGGCCCACGAGGCCATGGCGCGCGAGGTGCTGGCCGAGGCGAACGCGGCGCTCGGCGGCCGCGTGGTGACCGAGTTGCTGCCGCTGGCCAACTACCACCGCGCCGAGGACTACCACCAGCACTACTTCGCCAAGCACCCGCACCAGGGCTACTGCGCCTTTGTGGTGGCGCCCAAGGTGGAGAAGTTCCGCCGCAGCTTCGCGCGCCGCGTGCGGCAGTAGCCGGGTTCAGGGGGCGAGCCGTTCCTTGATCCAACGGGCTTCTGCCAGCCGGTAGCGGATGCGGTCATGCAGCCGCTCCTCGTCGCTCTGCACCATCGAGTTCATCCC
>CAYPDO010001139.1:0-1088 GCA_964409495.1 uncultured Bordetella sp. | reverse complement strand
CCGGCTCTGCCGGGCCGCTGGCGGTGCACCCCAAGCTTGCGCAGCAAGCCTCCAAGGCTCGCGGGGGAGGCGCCGAAGGCGCTTCGGAGAGGGGTCATGTCACCAGGCCAAAACGCAGCAGCTTGGCGCGCAGGCCCACGCGTGACAGGCCCAGCTCGGCCGCGGCGCGGGTCTTGTTCCAGCGGTGGCGCAGCATCACCTCGCGCAGCAGCATGGCCTCGATGGCATCCAGTCGGTCCTGCAAGGTGCCTTGCGCGGCGCCGGCCGTCAGCGCTTCGGCCGGCGTGCCGGCGGTGGCGCGGCCGGTCTGGCCCTGCAGCAGCTTGGTGGAGAAATCGGTGGCGCGCAGCAGCGTGGCATCGGCGCCGGGATCGCGCAGCGCCAGCGCCCGCGCGATCTCGTTGCGCAGCTCGCGGATGTTGCCGGGCCAGGGGTAGCCCATCAGCACCGCACGGGCGTCGTCGTCGAAACGTGCCGATGGCAGGCCCAGCTCGCGGCACACATCGGCCAATACGCGCTCGGCGATGGGCGCGATGTCGCCTGGCCGCTGGCGCAGCGGCGGCATCTGCAGCGTGACGCCGGCCAGGCGGTAGTACAGGTCTTCACGGAAGCGCCCGGCCCGCACCTCGTCTTCCAGCTGGCGGTGGGTGGCGGCGATGATGCGCACATCCACCGGCACGGTGCGCGCGCTGCCCACCGGGCGCAGCTCGCCTTCCTGCAGCACGCGCAGCAGCTTGACCTGGAACAGCGGCGAGGTCTCGCCCACTTCGTCGAGGAACAGCGTGCCACCGTCGGCGCGCTGGATCAGGCCCACATGGTCTTCCACCGCGCCGGTGAAGGCGCCGCGCTTGTGGCCGAACAGCTCGCTTTCCAGCAGGGTGTCGGGGATGGCGGCGCAGTTCTCCACCACGAAGGGCCGGCCGGCGCGCGGGCTGGCGTAGTGGATGGCGCGCGCCATCAGCTCCTTGCCGGTGCCCGATTCACCCAGCACCAGCACCGACAGATCGTGCCGCGCCACGCGCTCGGCCACGGTGCACACGGCGTCCAGCGGGCTGCCGGGGGCGCGCACGATGCGCTCGAAATCGAAC
>CAYPDO010001138.1:0-1089 GCA_964409495.1 uncultured Bordetella sp. | reverse complement strand
GCTGGATGCCGGCGCCGATCTCGCCGATCTCGGGCGCCTGCTCCAGCACCTTCACCGTGAAGCCCTGGCGCACCAGGGCCAGCGCTGCGGCCAGGCCGCCGATACCGCCGCCGGCCACCAGAACCGGCAGTTCAGAAGAAGGTTCCGAAGTCATCGTGCTCGCTCCAGAGATGTAATCAGCACACTGACGATCAGTGTAGTGAGCTCATGCAATCCACTGCATGCGGGTAAACCCGCCGTTCAGAAAACACAAGGCCCGCAGCCGGGTGTTTGACCCTCAGGCGACTGTGCGCCGCGCCGCCGCCGCGATAGAACGCAGCCCAGGCCCGCGGGCCGCCGAACACCATGCCAGGAGACAACGTGCTGCACCCGTACTTCCACGCCCAGGCCACGCCCGACAAGCCGGCGCTGATCATGGCCGACAGCGGCATCACCATCAGCTACCGCGAACTGGAAGACCGCTCCAACCAAGTGGCGCAGCTGTGGCGCGCACTGGGCCTGATGGCCGGCGACCACATTGCGCTGATGCTGGAGAACCACCCGCGCTATTTCGAGATCTGCTGGGGCGCACAGCGGGCCGGCCTGATCTACACCGCGATGAGCACCCGCCTCACCGAGGGCGAAGTAAGCCACATCGTCAACGACTGCGCGGCCAAGGCGGTGATCGCCTCGCACGCGATGGGCGCGGCCGTGGCCCACCTGCCCGAGGCCTGCCCGGCGGTGGCGCACTGGCTGATGCTGGATGGCAGCATCGCCGGCTGGCGGGCCTATGAAGGCGCGGTGGCCGCGCAGCCGGCCACGCGCATCGCCGACGAGCGGGCCGGCGGCGACATGCTGTATTCCAGCGGCACCACCGGCCGGCCCAAGGGCGTGTTCCTGCCGCCGCAGGAAAGCGCCATCGACGCGCCGGGGCCGATGACCGACATCCTCAGCAAGCTCTACGGCATGGGCGCCGACACGCGCTACCTCTCGCCCGCGCCGCTGTACCACGCGGCGCCGCTGCGTTACACCATGGCCGTGCAACGCCTGGGCGGTACGGTGGTGGTGATGGAGCACTTCGATGCCGAGCGCTACCTGCAGCTGGTGCAG
>CAYPDO010001137.1:0-1093 GCA_964409495.1 uncultured Bordetella sp. | reverse complement strand
GCCCCTCCACGTCGTCCAGACTGTCCAGCGCATGGCCCAGGCGCCACAGCACCAGCCAGGCGGCCTCGTCGAAGGCATTGGTGGTGCCGTGCCCAAACGAAACGCCCGTCGAGTCGAGGCGGGCGCCCATGGCGTGGATCAGGTCGATGACGGTCATGGCGTGGGTGGGGCAGGGCGGCTGGGCCGTGGCATCAGGCATGGGGCAGCGGCCACGCGCGTGTGGCCGGTGTCAGGGCCGCGCGGCTCAGCGCAGCACCGGCGGAAACTGCACCGGCGGGCCGCCGGGCATGCCGGCCATGCGCTGCACCTTGGAGCCTTCCGGGACGATGTCGACGACGAAGTCGGTGAACTGCGCATCGTCGGGCTCGTCGCGCCGCGGTGCGGCACGCGAGGCCTGGGTGGTCTGGTTCTGCAGGCGCCACAGCAGGTCGGTGGTGGAGTCGGCGTGCGCCAGGCCTTCGTCGCGCGTGACCGTGCCCTCGTCGATCAGGCGGGCGATGTCTTCCTCAAAAGTGCGCGAGCCCTCGGCCAGCGAGCGCTCCATGGCCTCCTTGATGCCGGGGAAGTCGCCCTTCTCGATCAGCTCGGCCACCAGGTTGCTGTTGAGCAGCACCTCCACGGCAGGCACACGGCCGCCGCCGCTGGCGCGCAGCAGGCGCTGCGAGACGATGGCGCGCAGGCCGGCGGCCAGGTCACCCAGCAGCACGCCGCGGGTTTCGGGCGTGTAGAACGACAGGATGCGGCCCAGCGCGTGGTAGCTGTTGTTGGCATGCATGCTGGCCAGCACCAGGTGGCCCGACAGCGCATAGCTCAGCGCGCCGGTCATGGTCTCGCGGTCGCGGATCTCGCCGATCATGATGCAGTCGGGCGACTGGCGCAGCGCATTGCGCAGTGCCACCTGGATCGACTCGGTGTCGCGGCCCACCTCGCGCTGGTTGACCACGCACTTCTTGCTCTGGAACAGGAACTCGATCGGATCCTCGATGGTGAGGATGTGGCCCGGCGCCGTGCGGTTGCGCAGCTCCAGCATCGAGGCCAGCGTGGTGCTCTTGCCCGAGCCGGTGGCGCCCACCATCAGGATCAGGCCGCGCTT
>CAYPDO010001136.1:0-1095 GCA_964409495.1 uncultured Bordetella sp. | reverse complement strand
ACTGCTCCATGCTCCACTCGTCGATGTAGCCGTGGCCGCCGAAGACCTGCTGGCAGTGGCTGGTGGCGATCCAGCCGTTGTCGGTGATGAAAGCCTTGATGATCGGCGTGAGCAGGGCCACGCGCTCGTCGGCGGCGCGGCGCTCGTCCTCGTCATCGCTGGCCAGGGCCACGTCGAGCTTCAGCGCGGTGTACGCGGTGAGCGCACGGCCGGCCTCGGCGTAGGCACGCGCGGTGAGCAGCATCTTGCGCACATCGGGGTGCACGATGATCGGATCGGCCGGCTTGTCGGGCGCCTTGGGGCCCGACAGCGCGCGCATCTGGATGCGGTCCTTCGCGTAGGCCACGGCGTTCTGGTAGGCCACCTCGGTCAGGCCCAGGCTCTGGTTGCCCACGCCCAGGCGCGCCGCGTTCATCATCACGAACATGGCCATCAGACCCTTGTTCGGCTGACCCACCAGCCAGCCGGTGGCGCCATCCAGCAGCATCTGGCAGGTGGCGTTGCCATGGATGCCCATCTTGTGCTCCAGGCCCGAGCAGAAGATACCGTTACGCGCGCCCAGGCTGCCATCGGCCTGCGGGATGAACTTGGGCACCACGAACAGGCTGATGCCCTTGCTGCCCTCGGGCGCATCGGGCAGGCGGGCCAGCACCAGGTGCACGATGTTCTCGGCCAGGTCATGCTCGCCGGCCGAGATGAAGATCTTCTGGCCGTTGATCTTGTAGCTGCCGTCGGCCTGCGGCTCGGCCTTGCTGCGCAGCAGGCCCAGATCGGTGCCGCAGTGCGGCTCGGTCAGGCACATGGTGCCGGTCCACTGGCCGCTGGTCAGCTTGGGCAGGTACAGCGCCTTCTGCTCGGGTGTGCCGTGGGCATGCAGGGCCTCGTAGGCGCCGTGGCTCAGGCCGGGGTACATGGTCCAGGCCTGGTTGGCGCTGTTGAGCATCTCGTAGAAGCACAGGTTCACCACATGCGGCAGGCCCTGGCCGCCGTAGGCCGGGTCGCAGCTCAGCGCCGGCCAGCCGCCTTCCACATACTGGGCATAGGCCTGCTTGAAGCCCTTGGGCGCGGTGACCTCGTGCGTGGTCTTGTCCAGCT
>CAYPDO010001135.1:0-1095 GCA_964409495.1 uncultured Bordetella sp. | reverse complement strand
GGCCACGGCACGCTGGGCTGGACGCATGCCTGCGGCTCGGGCAAGAGCATTGCGCGCATCGTGAGCGGCCTGCGGCCGGAGGTGGCGTTCAGCTTCGCCGGGGGCTGAGGCTGACCAGCCGCCGTCGGCGGCGATGCGGCCGCCGCGGTGTCGGTTCGCCGTGACCGGCCTTCAGCGTCAGGCCGGCACCACCGCCGGCACCACATCAGCCAGCAGCGCCGCCGCCGTGCCCGCCGCAGCGGCCGCGGTGTGCATGGTGTGGGCGTGGCTCAGCGTCTCGTCGGCCATGCCGGCGCCCATGTTGGTCATCATCGACAGGCCGATCACCTGCAGCCCGGCGTGGCGCGCCAGGATGGTCTCAGGCACGGTGCTCATGCCCACCGCGTCGGCGCCCATGGCGCGCAGCATGCGGATCTCGGCCGGGGTCTCGAACTGCGGGCCCAGCACCCAGGCGTAGATGCCCTCGTGCAGCGTGATGCCGGCGGCGCTGGCCGCGGCGGCGGCGCGGTCGCGCAGCGCGGCGCTGTAGGCCTGGCCCATGTCGACGAAGCGGTCGTTACCGGCCTCGCCGTGCAGCGGCGTGCGCTGCACGATGTTGAGGTGGTCGCTGATCAGCATCAGCGCGCCGGGCGGCATCTGCGGGTTCAGGCTGCCGGCGGCATTGGTCAGCATCAGCGTGCGGCAACCCAGCGCAGCCAGCGTGCGGATGGCGCCCTTCATGCCGGCCGGATCGCCGTTCTCATACGCATGCTTGCGCCCGCGCAGCAGGGCCACCGGCTGGCCGCCGATGCGGCCCAGGCGCAGCGTGCCGGCATGGCCGGCCACGCCCAGCGCCGGAAAGGCCGGCAGCTCGGCATAGGGGATGTCGATGGCATCGGCCACCAGCGCCGAGACACCGTCCCAGCCCGAGCCCAGCACGATGGCCAGCGCCGGTGTCTCGTCGAAGGCATTGCGGATGCGCTCGACACTGCGGGCGATGAGGTCAAGCAGCTGGGAATCGTTCATGGCGTGGGGTCGAGCGTGAGGTGCGAGGGGCCGAAGCTGGCGGGAAGCAGCGCCCCCAGCGTGAAGCGGCCGGTGATCTGGGTGAGGTAA
>CAYPDO010001134.1:0-1097 GCA_964409495.1 uncultured Bordetella sp. | reverse complement strand
GCGGCGCTGGCCATCATCGATGCGGTGTCCAAGCACAACGAGCGCAACCCGGGCAAGGAGGTGGTGTACCTGAACTACGCCGCCGTCGATCCTGACCTGACCAACAGCAAGTGCAGCTACTGGCACTTCCGCCTCGACGCCGACACCTCGATGAAGATGGAGGCGCTGACCACCTGGCTGAAGGACCAGGCCGACGTCAAGAAGGTCTACCTGTTCAACCAGAACTACGCCCACGGCCAGCAGGTCAGCAAGTACGCCAAGGAGAACCTGCAGCGCAAGCGCCCCGACATCCAGATCGTCGGCGACGAACTGCACCCCCTGGCCCAGGTGCGCGACTTCGCGCCCTATGTGGCCAAGATCAAGGCCTCGGGCGCCGACACGGTGCTCACCGGCAACTGGGGCTCTGACCTGACGCTGCTGGTCAAGGCGGCCAGCGATGCCGGCCTGAACGTCAAGTTCCTGACCTACTACGCCGGTGTCACCGGCACGCCCACGGCCCTGGGCGCTTCGGCGGCCGGCCGCGTGTATGCGGTGGCCTATGCCCACAGCAACATGCCGGGCGAGGTGTCCAAGGCGGCCAACGACTTCAAGGCCAAGTTCAACGACGACTACTACACGCTGGCGGTGCACCATGCCTTCAGCCTGCTGAGCACGGCCATGGCCCAGGCCAAGACCACCGATCCGGCCAAGGTGGCGGCCACGATGGAAGGCCTGAAGTTCAAGAGCTTCAACGGCGAGGTCGAGATGCGCAAGAACGACCACCAGCTGCAGCAGGGCCTGTTCATCACGGTGTGGAAGAAGGCCGATGCCAAGCACCCGTACTCGGTGGAGAACACCGGCTACAACTTCCAGCCGGTGAAGGCCTACGACGCGTATGTCGCGTCGACCCCCACCAGCTGCCAGATGAAGCGCCCGTAAGTCCGAACGCCTGAGTCGCCGGCCCGCCGGAGCCACCTCCGCCGGGCCGTTTTCACATCGAGGCCTTCCACCGTGGACCAGATCCTCATCAACGTTCTCAACGGCGTCAGCACCGGCCTGCTGCTGTTCATGCTCAGCTCGGGCCTCACGATGATCTTCAGCATGATGGGCGTGCTGAA
>CAYPDO010001133.1:0-1109 GCA_964409495.1 uncultured Bordetella sp. | reverse complement strand
ATGGCGAAGTCGCGGTCGACGGTGAGGGAGGCTTGGAACATCGTGCGGTCCGGGTGGGGAAATCGGAAAGGGGAGAGGGCTTCAGCGCCGCGCCTTGCGCAGCGCCACGTTCACGCGTTTCTCGATGCTGGCGATCACCTGATCGAGCGGCTTGTTGGCGATGATCAGGTTGGTGATCTCCTCGCCGATGAGGTTCTCGACCGTGCGCTGCACCGGCACGTTGCCGGGGATGCCCTGGCCGTCGCGCGTGATCGACAGCAGGCCGTCGCGGAAGGGCAGGCCGGTGAAGGCCGGGCTGGCGGCTTGGGCTCGGCTGGTGGGCAGGTGGCCGGTGCGCGCCCAGGCCACGTCGTGGTCGTACAGGAACTTCAGCAGCTTGAAGGCGGCGCGGCGCTGGCGCTCGTCCTGCGTGCCCTGGCGCATCAGCACCCAGGCATGGCCATCGGCAAACAGCGCCGGCCTGGCATACAGCTGCGGAAAGGGTACGACGTGGTAGCCCTTGTGCAGCGGTGAATCGGCCTTGCCGGCCTCGGTCATGAACTGGTCCAGCGTCCAGGTGCCCACCACGATGGTGCCGGCCTCGCCGTTCAGCCAGGCGCGGTTGGCGCCGCCATAGTCGGCATTGCGCTTGATGTGGCCTTCGTCGTAGAGCTGCTTCATCAGCGTGAAGGCGGTGCGCGCCTCGGGGCCGCTGACCGAGAGGCTGCGGCCATCGGCGCCGAACAGCTGGCCGCCCTGCTGGTAGACGAGGGTGAGAAAGGTGCGCGTGTGGGCCACCGTCTCGTTGGCCACGGCCCACGCGAAATAGGGCTTGCCGGTGGCCTGCTTGAAGCGCCGGGCCTGCGTGAGCAGCTCGTCGGGGCTGCGCGGCAGCACCGGTTTGCCATCGGGCTGCACCAGGCCGGCCTTGCGCATCAGGTTCAGGTTGATGTGCCACAGCCACGACCAGGTGTCGAAGGGCAGCGCATAGGTCTGGCCGGCCACCGTGACGCCGCGGCGGGCGTGGTCGGTGAAGTCGGCCACGTCCAGGCCCTCGGCGCGCAGGCCGTCGTCCAGCGGGATCACCAGCTTGCGCCGCACATAGTCGCCCAGCAGCGACTCGTGCATCA
>CAYPDO010001132.1:0-1114 GCA_964409495.1 uncultured Bordetella sp. | reverse complement strand
GACGTACAAGCGCTTGGCCACCCAGTTCGGTGTGGCGTGGAGCGGAAGGCGCTACCAGCGGCAGCGACCGTCTGGCCGAGGCCTGCGTGCAGCTGGGACTGGACGGCGACGAGCGCGTGATCAATGTGCAGGGCGACGAGCCGCTGATCGCACCGGCCATGATCGACGCCTGTGCCGACCTTCTGGCGGCGCGCCCCGACTGCGTGATGGCCACCGTGGCCCATGCCATCGACGACACGGCCGAGTTCATCAACCCGAACGTGGTGAAGGTGGTGCTCGATGCACAGCAGCGCGCGCTGTACTTCTCGCGCGCGCCGATCGGCTGGTGGCGCGACGGCTTTGCCGCCGGCCTGGGCCTGGCCACGGCCCTGCCCAGCCAACCTCAGCCGCTGCGCCATGTGGGCCTGTATGCCTACCGCGCCGGCTTTCTGCGGCGCTACCCGCAGCTGCCGGTGGCGCCGCTGGAAACGCTGGAATCGCTGGAGCAGCTGCGCGTGCTGTGGCATGGCGAGCGCATTGCCGTGCATGTGAGCTCTGAGCGCCCCGGCCCCGGCGTGGACACGCCCGACGACCTGGCCCGCGTGCGCGCATTGTTCGAGGCCTGAGCAGCCGCGGCGCGCGCTGCGCCGCACCGGCTCGATGGTGCGGCCAGGGCGTGGCGCGCTGGCGCAATGCGGGGTGTCGACGGCCCCGCCACCCCGTGACTTCCCCTGGGTCGCACGTCAGCTTCGCGCAGGGGGGCGCGTGATATTCTTCCCGGCAATTGCGCGGCGCACCGGTTCCCGCGGTAGGGCCGCGAGTTCGCCTGTGCTGCGCGCCCGAATCTTCCACAAAGACTCCCGAGGCACGGATGAGACTGATCCTGTTGGGCCCGCCTGGTGCAGGCAAGGGCACCCAAGCCAACTACATCTGCCAGAAGTTCGGCATTCCCCAGATCTCCACCGGTGACATGCTGCGCGCCGCCGTGAAGGCGGGCACCGAACTCGGCATCGCCGCCAAGAAGGTGATGGACGCCGGCGGCCTTGTCAGCGACGAGATCATCATCGGCCTGGTCAAGGAACGCATCGCGCAGCCCGACTGCGCCAACGGTTTCCTGTTCGACGGCTTCCCGCGC
>CAYPDO010001131.1:0-1122 GCA_964409495.1 uncultured Bordetella sp. | reverse complement strand
TGCCCTCGATGACGATGTGCGGGTTGAACATCAGGATGTCGCGGTCCTTGCAGGTCCCGGGCTCACCCTCGTCCGAATTGCACACCAGGTACTTCTGCACCGGCAGCGCGCGCGGCATGAAGCTCCACTTCAGGCCGGTGGGAAAGCCGGCGCCGCCGCGGCCGCGCAGGCCCGAGCCCTTGACCTCGGCCACCACCTGGTCGGGCGTCAAGCCACCCTCGGCCGCCAGGATCTTGCGCAGCGCCTGGTAGCCACCACGCGCCTCGTAGTCCTTCAGGTGCCAATTGCCACCGTTCAGGCCGGCATAGATCTGCGGGTTGATGTGGCGGTCGTGGAAGCAGGTCTCCACGCCCTTGGCCTGAAACTTGGAAAGATCCAGCATGATGGGCGCGCTCACTTGGCCTGGGCCTTCAGGTGGTCGACCAGTTCGTCGAGGCGGTCGTTGCTCATGAAACTGACCATCTGCCGGTCATTCACCAGTGCCACCGGCGCGTCGGCGCAGGCGCCTAGGCACTCGCACTTGGCCACGGTGAACAGGCCGTCGGGCGTGGTGCCGCCGTCCTCGATGCCCAGCTTCTTCAGCACATGCTCCAGCGCCTGCTGGCCGTCGCGCAGTTGGCACGGCAGGTTGGTGCAGACGTTGAGCTTGAACCTGCCCACTGGCCGCTGGTTGTACATGTTGTAGAAGGTGGTGACCTCGCGCACGGCGATAGGCGCCATGCCCAGGTAGCCGGCGATGGCCGTCTCGGCCGCGCCGGAGACCCAGCCTTCTTCCTGCTGCACGATCGACAGGCAGGCCATCACGGCCGACTGGCGCTGCTCGGGCGGGTACTTGGCAACTTCCTTGTCGAAGCGGGCCCGCGTGGCGGCGGACAGCGTGTAGGACTCGGTCATGGCCGGGGTGGCTGCTTGATTGCTCATCGATCGATCTCGCCGAACACGATGTCCATGGTGCCGATGATTGCCACCGCATCGGCAATCATGTGGCCGCGGCTCATCTCGTCGAGCGCGGCCAGATGGGCGAAGCCCGGGGCACGGATCTTCAGGCGGTAAGGCTTGTTGGCCCCGTCGCTGACGACGTAGATGCCGAACTCGCCCTACGGGTGCTCCACCGCCGCGTAG
>CAYPDO010001130.1:0-1126 GCA_964409495.1 uncultured Bordetella sp. | reverse complement strand
CGCGCAGCATGGCCGGGCCGCCGATGTCGATGTTCTCGATGGCGTCTTCCAGCGTGCAGTCGGGGCGCGCGGTGGCCTGGGCGAAGGGGTACAGGTTGATCACCAGCAGGTCGATGGTGCCGATGCCGTGCTCGGCCAGCGCGGCCATGTGGGCCGGTACGTCGCGGCGCGCCAGCAGGCCGCCGTGGATGCGCGGGTGCAAGGTCTTGACGCGGCCGTCCAGCATCTCGGGGAAGCCGGTCACCTCGCTCACCTCGGTGACGGGCAGGCCGGCATCGGCCAGCAGGCGGGCGGTGCCGCCGGTGGACAGCAGCTTGACGCCGCGCTGGAGCAGGGCCTGGGCAAATTCGACGATGCCGGTCTTGTCGGACACGGACAGCAGGGCGGTGGTCATGGCGGGGCAATCCTGGAATGGGGGTAATCAGAAGGGGCGCACGGGCCGGGCGGCGGTGCCCGGCCTGCCGCGTGACATCAAGGGATCAGCTTGTGCTCGAGCAGCTTGCGGCGCAGCGTGTTGCGGTTGATGCCCAGCCATTCGGCGGCCTTGCTCTGGTTGCCGTCGGCGTGTTTCATCACCACCTCGAGCAATGGCTTCTCGACGGTGCGCACGATCATGTCGTGCACGGAATGGGGCTCGGTGCCGCGCAGGTCCCGGAAATACTGCTCCAGGCTGTCGCGGATGCACTCCTCGATCGTCTTCTTGCTCATGCGGTGGTGTCAGGTGTCTCGGATCAGGGGTGTCGGTTCAGGCGCTGGCGGCCAGCAGCGCATCGTTGGCAGCGCAGGCATTGCTGGCGGCGTCGGCGGCAGGCAGCAGCACATGCTGTTCGGCCAGGCCGTCGAAGAAGCGGCCCACGGCGGCCACCTGGGCCACCGTGTTGTCCAGCGTGTTCATCACCGCGCGAAAGGCCTCGCCGCCGGGCAGGGCGCGCACGGCCCAGCCGATGTGCTTGCGCGCGCTTCGCACGCCCACGTTCTCGCCATACAGCGCGTAGTGCTCGTGCAGGTGCTCGATCAGCCAGCTGCGCGCCTCGGCCACGGCCGGTGGCGCCAGCTGTTCGCCGGTGGCCAGGTAGTGCTGCACCTCGCGGAAGATCCACGGCCGGCCCTGCGCGGCGCGGCCGAT
>CAYPDO010001129.1:0-1127 GCA_964409495.1 uncultured Bordetella sp. | reverse complement strand
GGGCCTGTTCAACCGCGACACGCTGCTGGCCGCGCGCACGCTGTACGACTTCGACAACGTGTTCACCGCGCCGCTGCACGGCTTCAGGAACACAGAGGACTACTGGGCGCGCGGCTCGGCCAAGCCGCACCTGCACCGCATCCGCATTCCGGCACTGGTGCTCAATGCGCGCAATGACCCCTTCATTCCGGCACATTGCCTGCCGCGGCCGCACGAGGTGGGCCGCTGGGTCACACTGTGGCAGCCGGCACATGGCGGGCATGTGGGCTTTCCGGACGGGCGCTTTCCGGGCCATGTGCTGAGCCTGCCGCGGGCCGTGATGGGCTGGATGCGCCAGCACACCGGCTGATCCCCCCCTTCCAGGAGCAAGCCAGATGGACGCGATGGTCGAGGCCGCGCTGAAGAAATGGCCCAATGTGCCGCACTGCCACGGCTGGCTGGCGCTGGACGCGCGTGGCGACTGGTACATGCGCGACGAGCGCACGCAGCGCGCCGGGCCGTTTCCGCAGGTCAAGGGCAGCCGCATCGAGCACGACAAGCTCAAGGCCTTCATCCACCGCAACTACGCCGCCGATGCCGCTGGGCAATGGTTCTTCCAGAACGGCCCGCAGCGCGTGTATGTGCAACTGGAGGCCACGCCCTGGGTCTGGCGCGTGCAGTGGCCCGACGCGGCCGGCCCCGGCGCCGTGCCCCAGGTCAGCAGCCACACCGGCCGGGTCACCACCGTCAGCGACACCTGGCTCGATGACGAGGGACGGCTGTACCTGAACACGCCACTGGGCCTGGGACTGGTGCACAGCCAGGACATGCTGGACGCCGCCCGCGCCATCGAGGCCGGGCTGTGGCATCCGCAGCCGCTGGCCGCCGCCGCGGCGCCGGCGCGCTTTCATTTCGTGCGCGATCCGCAGCCGCCAGCCACCGGGCCGGCATGAAAAAACCGCCCCTCGGGGCGGTTTGTCAGGGCACACGCGGCGCGCGCCGCGCTGCGCGCTTACTTCGACGCCGCGGCCTCGGGCGCCGAGGCCGCGCCGGCCGGGGCCTTGGGCTCGTCGAACTTGGCACCGCCCTGGTTGGCCATGTAGACCACCGCGCGACCGATCTCGAAATCGCTGAAATCGCCGCCGCCC
>CAYPDO010001128.1:0-1128 GCA_964409495.1 uncultured Bordetella sp. | reverse complement strand
AATCGCCTCCGCCCAGTCATACAGCGCACCCAGGATGTCCTGCGCGCGCTCGTCGTCGCCGGCCTGCTCGCCCAGCGTGTCGATGCGGGCCATGAAGTCGGCCACGGTCATCACACCGCCCAGGCCCTCGTGCAGGCGGGCGCTGCAGTGTTCGGTCCAGCGCGCGCGCTCGGCCTCGGCCAGGGTGTCGGGCCAGTTGCGGGCGCGGTAGCGGAACAGCAGCTCGTCGAGCCGGCCGTCCTCGAAGGCCGGGGATTTGCCAGCCAGCGTCGCGCCATCCAGCCCGCGCAAGCGCTCCAGTGTGCGGCGGTCAGCCGGGCCGATGAAGCCGCCGTACAGGTCTTCGTCCACATCCGGCGCCTGGGCCGGCTCGGGCCGCTGGAACACCTGGGCCCAGGGCACCGTGGCCAGATCGGCCGCATGGGCCTGGGCCCAGGCCGCGTGCTGCAGGCCGGCGTCCAGGTCCAGGCCCCAGTGCGCGGCGCGCGCGGCCGGCAGGGTCTTGAGGTTGCCGATGACCACCGGGCTCTTGTTGACATGGATGGTCTTGACCGGCAAGCGCGCCAGGCCTTCGGACAGTTGGTCGGCGCGCGTGAACATGCGCAGGCGCAGGGTCTCGACATCCAGCGCCGGCAGTTCGGCCGGGTCGGCCGACAGGTCCCACACGATCAGCTCGTTCTTGTTGGTGGGGTGCACGCCCAGCGGCCACACCAGGGCCAGGCAGCCGCGCTCCACCGGGTACATGCCCGACAGGTGCAAAAAGGGCTTGCCCAGACCGATCTCGGACCACACCGCGTCCTTCCTGCGCAGCTTTAGGCAGAACTCCCACAGCCGCGGCTGGCGTTCACGCAGCAGGCGCGCCAGCGCGATGGTGGCGCGCACATCGCTCAGCGCATCGTGGGCGCTTTCGTGCGCCAGGCCGTTGGCCACGGTGAGGTGCTCCAGCTTGAAGCTGGGGCGGCCGTCGTCGTGCTTCGGCCATTCAATGCCCTCGGGCCGCAGTGCCCAGGCGCAGCGCACGGTGTCCAGCAGGTCCCAGCGGCCGCAGCCGTTCTGCCACTCGCGGCCATAGGGGTCGATCAGGTTGCGCCAGAACAGGTGGCGCGTGACCTCGTCGTCGAAGCGGAT
>CAYPDO010001127.1:0-1130 GCA_964409495.1 uncultured Bordetella sp. | reverse complement strand
GTCCGATGCAACGCATCGGACCAGCGCAGTTGAGCGAAGCCAGACACCCGGGCACGGCTTGGCTTGCTCAAAACCCAGCAAGCCAGCAACAGCAAAAACCTACACAGGCACCCAAACGTTTCGAGAACCGTCGTTGGAAACCACACCCCGACGACCCATGAAGTCCTCTGATTGCATGGAGGCAAACAGAGAAGCATCCACCGGCGTGTTGGCGATGAACCGCGCGCCATCCATCAAGCGGCCAAACAACACCCCCGCCGTGGGGCCGGCACGCTCGTGCATCACCGTGTAGCTCTCCACCACCGCCTCGCCCGAAGCCAAGGGCACGAACGCAGGTGAAGGCACCGAAGCATCCAGCCGCGACTGCAAGACAGAGGGCGGCTCCGGTGCAAAGGGCACCGCAGGACGCTCGGTGGAATAGATGCCCGCCGAATGCTTGGTGAGGTAGTTGCCGTTGGCCGTGACCAGACCGAACGAACCACGGTCCGCACGCAGCACCTGCATCATCTGCGCGATCGAGTGGGTCACGTAGTTGTTGCCCGGGCCACCGAAGTACGGCAGGCCGCCGGTCACGGTGACGCCGCGCGGGTCATCGGGCTGCAGACCCAGCGCGCCGCAGGCCACCTCCACCGCCGACGAGAAGCAGCTGTAGATGTCCAGGTGCTGCATGTCGGCCACCTGCTTGCCGGCCATCGCGAAGGCCTGCTCGAACACCGCGGCCATCGCCGGCGCGCTGTGGAAGTCGCGGCGCTGGCTCACATGCCAGTGGTCGTGCGCATCGGCGCAGCCATGCAGGAACACCCAGCGGTCTTCCGGCACGCCCAGGGCCTTGGCCTGGGCCACGCTGGTCAGGATGACGGCCGCGCCCTGGTCGATGTAGGCATTGGCGCTCATCAGCCGCGTGTAGGGCCAGCCGATCCACGGGTTGTCGGGGCCGGGCGTGGCGATCTGCTCGGCGCTGTAGCCGCCGCGCCGGTCGGCCAGCGGGTTGGCGGCGGCCACCTTGGCGAAAGGCTCCAGCCAGCGGCCCATCATGGCCTGGTGCTCGGCGATGCCGCGGCCCAGGTGATGCCGGATCGCGTTCTCGAACATCGGGTACATCACGATCGCCGCGCGGGCGCCGTGCGCGC
>CAYPDO010001126.1:0-1149 GCA_964409495.1 uncultured Bordetella sp. | reverse complement strand
ACAGCGCCCTCCCCCGGCCGCGCGTCGGCAAAGCCCTTGAAGCGCTTCTTCTTCAGATGCACCAGCAGCAGCGAAATGGCCGCCGGCGTGACGCCCGAAACACGCGAGGCCTGGCCCAGCGTCTCGGGCCGGTGGCGACTGAGCTTCTGACGCACCTCATGGCTCAGGGCGGTGACCTGGCTGTAGTCGAGCTCGGGCGGCAGCGTCAGGTGCTCGAAGTGGGCGGCGCGCTCCACCTCCTCGCCCTGCTTGCCGATGTAGCCGGCGTACTTGGTGGCAATCTCTACCTGCTCGATGACGGCATCCGCCAAACTGGTGTCGCCGAGTTCAGCGGCCAGTGTTTCACGTGAAACACGCTCCTCCGGCGGCAGGTTCGGACGGGCCACCTGCAGCACCTGGGCCACCGTATCGAAGCCGATGCCGGGTCGGCGCAGCAGGTCGGCCAGGTTGTATTCGCGCTCGATGGCCTTGCCCAGCAGGCGTTCGGCTTCGGCCGCGGCCAGGATGCCGGGGTGCACCCAGCTCGTGCGCAGCTTCTCGGTCTGGCGCGCCACGGCCTCGCGCTTGCGGCTAAAGGCCTCCCAACGCGCATCGTCCACCAGCCCCAGCTGCCGACCGATCTCGGTGAGCCGCATGTCGGCGTTGTCCTCACGCAGCTGCAGCCGGTATTCGGCACGGCTGGTGAACATGCGGTAGGGCTCGCTCACGCCCTGGGTGGTCAGGTCGTCCACCAGCACGCCCAGGTAGGCCTGGTCGCGGCGCAGCAGCAGCGGCGCACGGCCCAAGGCCTGCAACGCGGCATTGGCCCCGGCATACAGGCCCTGCGCCGCCGCCTCCTCGTAGCCGGTGGTGCCGTTGATCTGGCCGGCGAAGAACAGGCCGCCAATGGCGCGTGTCTCGAAGCTGTACTTCAGACCGCGCGGGTCGAAGAAGTCGTACTCGATGGCGTAGCCCGGGCGCAGGATGTGCGCGTTGGCCAGCCCCGGCATGCTGCGCACCGCCGCCAGCTGGATGTCAAACGGCAGCGAGGTGGAGATGCCGTTCGGGTAGAACTCATGCGTCGTCAGGCCCTCGGGCTCCAGGAAGATCTGGTGCGAGTCCTTGTCGGCGAAGCGGTTGATCTTGTCCTCGATGCTGGGGCAGTAGCGC
>CAYPDO010001125.1:0-1149 GCA_964409495.1 uncultured Bordetella sp. | reverse complement strand
TTCAATACAGCGTGCTGGCCTGCCGCGCCGGCAACTCGCGGTCGTAAGCCGCGCCATCGATGCCGCCCTGCGTCAAAGCGCCCAGCATCTGCCCCGCCGTGGGCACCGGCGGGCGCTGCGCCACCTGCCCGGCCGCCCACAGGCTGGAGCGCACCAGCGCCCGGGCGCACTGGAAGAACACCGCCTGCACGGCCACCTCGACCACGCACTTGGGCGCCTGCCCCTGCAGCGTGAACGAGGCCAGCAGGGCCGGATCGACGTTGATGCGCGCCAGGCCATTGACCCGCAGCGTCTCGTTGATGCCGGGCACGAAGAAGATCAGCGATACCCGCGCATCGGCCAGGATGTTGCGCAGGCTGTCGACCCGGTTGTTGCCGCGCCGCTCGGGCAGCAGCAGCGTGCGATCGTCGGGCATGCGCACCAACGGCGCGGGGTCACCGCGCGGCGAGGTGTCCAGGCCATCGGGGCCCACCGTGGCCAGCACGGCGAAGGGCGATTGCTCGATCCAGGCGCGGTAGCTGGGGTGCAGCATGGGCACCTCTTTGCGCAGCGAGGCCTCGCCGGCGGGGCCGAACAGTGCTTCGAGCTGGCTGGGGGTGGTGAGATAGGCCATGGCGCAACGATAGCCGGGCTGGGTGTCAGGCCAGCGGCGTGTCGGCACCCAGCAGCAGCAGCGCGCGCTTGCCGGCCACGCCCACCCAATCGGCGTGATCGGGCGGCGGCGCCTTGGAGCGGGTGATCGGCCGCCAGCCCGGCTGCCTGGCGAGCCGGGCGTTCAGTTCGACGAACGGCGCCTGCTCATCAGACACCTCGTTGGCATTGATGATGGCCTGCACCGGGCACTCACCCACGCACACCGAGCAATCGATGCAGCCGGCCGGATCGATCACCAGGAAGTTGGGGCCCTCGACGAAGCAGTCCATCGGGCAGACGTCGACGCAGTGGGTGTATTTGCACTTGATGCAGGGGGCGGTGACGATGAAGGGCATGGGGTGCGATTTTCAGGTGTCAGGCCTTGCGGTCCCCTCAAGTGCCCGAGCGGCCAGCACCGCTCTGCATGCTCAGCCAGCGACCGTCGCGCTGAAGAACCCGAATCCCCAACGCAGACGCGAAGCGCAGATAGTCACCACAGGTCAGACCGGCGGCAGG
>CAYPDO010001124.1:0-1149 GCA_964409495.1 uncultured Bordetella sp. | reverse complement strand
CGGGCGTGGTCACCAAGGCCGATGTGATCACGTCCGCCGGGCCGACGCGTGAGCACCGCCTGCTCGACCGTGCAGCGGTGTCACAGATGGCGTCCGGATCCTGCAAGGGCTCCGCTGCGATCGACGACTCCGGCAAGGCCGCTGTCAGCACGATCGACGTCGACGTCGTCTGGCGCATCCAGTGATTCGCAGCGCACCGCCGGTCGGGTGTCATTCACCGTCCGACGGCCGCTGCGCTGTGCCAGGCCGACCACGCCACATCCCCACCCTCGAGACCCCCTTCGAGATTTCCTCTGAGTCTTCCGGCAGCAATACCCCCGCTGCCTCTGTTACCTGTTGGAGCCACCCATGTCCCTGATGCAATCCGTGCGCGCGCCGCTGGCCGCAGCCCTGCTGGCGATCGCTGCGCTCGCCACCACCGCCCTGCCCGAGACCGCGCAGGCACAGGCCTCGGCCCCGGCCGCCGAAGCCTCGGAGGCCACGCCCGCCCCCGCCGCCGCGCCCGCGCCGGCCGCCACCGTGCACAAGGAAGAAGTGGCCAACCCCTACGGCGTGGAAGCCATGTGGAAGGAAGGCGACTTCGTCACCAAGGGCACCGCGATCATCATGATCATCATGTCCATGGGCTCGTGGTACATCATCTTCACCAAGCTGTTCGAGCAGCAAAAGCTGATGAACGCCTACAAGAAGGTGGGCGACGCGTTCTGGAAAGCGCCGTCGATGAAGCAGGCCGCCGGTACGCTGGATGAAGGCAGCGCCTTCCGCTACATCGCCGAGCAGGGCGTCAAGGCCGATGACCACCACGAGGGCACGCTGGTCGAGCAGATCGACCGCCACACCTGGATCAGCATGAGCATCGACCGCGCCGTGGGCAACGTCAACAGCCGCATGCAGGACGGCCTGGCCTTCCTGGCCACCGTGGGCTCCACCGCCCCGTTCGTGGGCCTGTTCGGCACCGTCTGGGGCATCTACAACGCGCTGACCGCCATCGGCATCTCGGGCCAGGCCTCGATCGACAAGGTGGCCGGCCCGGTGGGCGAGGCGCTGATCATGACCGCCTTCGGCCTGGCCGTGGCGGTGCCCGCGGTGATGGGCTACAACTGGCTGATCCGCCGCAACAAGACCGCCATGGAAGGCGTGCGCGCCTTC
>CAYPDO010001123.1:0-1158 GCA_964409495.1 uncultured Bordetella sp. | reverse complement strand
GGGCTCGCGCCTGGTGCAGGACGCCGGCAGCACGATGGACGAGATCGTCAGCAGCATCCAGCGCGTGTCGGACATCATCGGCGAGATCAGCGCCGCGGCCAGCGAGCAGAGCGCCGGCATCGGCACCGTCAACCAGGCGGTCACCCAGCTCGACGGCATGACGCAGCAGAACGCTGCGCTGGTGGAGCAGAGCGCCGCCGCCGCCGAGAGCCTGAGAGACCAGGCCGGCCAGCTGGGCGCGGTGATCGCGCGCTTTCGCCTCGGCCAGGGCCATGCGATGAGCTGAGCGGGCGCCGCGCATCGCGGCCGGACGAAAAAAAGGTCCGGCACGAAGGCCGGACCACAAGTGCCGCCCCGGATCGCGGGGCCTGGGCAGAGGAGTCTCGGGGGCCAGGCGGGCTGCGTCAGCGGCCCGTTGGCGGGGTGGCGCGGCTCAGACGGCCGGCGCGCGCGCGGTGCTGGCCGCCAGCTGGACCTGGGCCTGCGCCTGCGCGGCCAGGCCGCTGCTGGCCTGGTGATCGGCCAGGCCGCTCACACCGGCCATCAGGCCCAGCGTGACCATGGCGGCCAGGGCGAAGGACAGGAACTGGTGGTGCAGGCGAAGGGGGGTCATGGTGGGCTCCTGAGGGCTGGGGCGCTGTGTTGATGGGGTGAACTCTAGGCATCCCGCCCGCTGGCCGACAGCCGCGTGCGATGCAGCGCATGCCGTGCGCGACGAAACGCAAGGGCGCGCGACAAAGCGGGTCGGCCGGCCGTGGGCGGCTGCGGTCATGGGCTGGTCATCGGCGCGGGCTAGGCTGGCCCCCGTGCCGGGGCGTCAAGCCGAGCGCTGCGTGGAGGTGGCGCGGCGGTGGCCCGGGGCATGTCGTCACCCCCTGGAGGAAACACCATGAAGTCTTTCGTCGCGGCCAGCCTGGCTGCCGCTGCCGCCCTGGCCTGCGCGCTGCCTGCCCAAGCCACCACCTGGAACACGCTGGACGGCGCCGCCCCCATCGTCATCGGCCACCGCGGTGCCTCGGGCTACCGCCCCGAGCACACGCTGGCCAGCTATGCCGCAGCCATCCAGCTGGGTGCCCACTACATCGAGCCCGACCTGGTGCTCACCAAGGACGGCGTGCTGATCGCCCGCCATGAGCCCATCCTCGACGGCACCACCGA
>CAYPDO010001122.1:0-1159 GCA_964409495.1 uncultured Bordetella sp. | reverse complement strand
GCGTGACGGTGAACACCGTGAGCCCGGGCTACATCGGCACCGACATGGTCCGCGCGATCAAGCCCGAGGTGCTGGAGAAGATCGTCGCGACGATCCCGGTCAAGCGCCTGGGCACGCCTGACGAGATCGGCTCGATCTGCGCCTGGCTGGCCGGCCCGGATTCGGGCTTCACCACCGGTGCCGACTTCAGCTGCAACGGCGGCTTGCACATGGGTTGAACGCGGGCAAGCCCGCGTTCAACCCTGCGGGTGAACGTTGGGTTCCCCCCGCCCCCCTCCGCGAGGGGGCTCCAGTGAGAAGCACGAAGAAGGGCCAGCATTGCTGGCCCTTTTTGTCGCCCTGCCTAGAACGCCATGTAGCGGCCGGGGCGGTGGTTGACCGCCAGCGCGAAGTTCATCGCCACGGCGCCCAGCACCGACAGGGCCAGGCGCGTGGCGTCCAGCCAGGGCAGGGCGGTGAGCACGATGGCCGCATCGATGGCGGCCTGCACATAGCCGGCGCGCCAGCCGAAACGCTGCTGCAGCCACAGCACCAGCACGTTCAGCCCGCCCAGGCTGGCCTGGTGGCGGAACAGGATGATGAAGCCGGCACCGATCAGCAAGCCGCCGCCGAGCGCGGCAAAGGGCGGTGCCACCCAGGCCAGTTGCAGCCAGCCCGGCATCAGCTCGGACAGCCAGGCCAGCAGCGTGACCGCTGCCACCGTCTTGGCCACGAAGCGCGGCCCCATGCGGCGCCAGGCCAGCGCGTAGAACGGCAGGTTGATCAGGAACAGCAGCGCGCCGAAACGCCAGCCGGTGGCCTGGTGCAGCAGCAGCGCGATGCCGGTGGTGCCGCCGGTCATCAGGCCGGCCTGGCGGAACAGCAGCAGGCCCAGCGCCACGAACAGCGTGCCGGTGACCAGGGCCTGTAGATCGTCGAACAGGCTGTGCCGCGGCGGCCGGGGCGGGCCGCCGCGCGCCGGGCTGTCCAGGCTCATTCGGTGACGCCGGCCAGAAAGTACTTGATCAGGCCCTTGGCGGCAAAGCCCAGCAGGCCGAAGCCCAGTGCCAGGAACAGCACGAAGGCGCCGAACTTGCCGGCCTTGGATTCACGCGCCAGCTGGAAGATGATGAACACCATGTAGAGCATGAAGGCCGTGACGCCGAACGTCAGGCCGAAC
>CAYPDO010001121.1:0-1159 GCA_964409495.1 uncultured Bordetella sp. | reverse complement strand
TGCCGGGCTCGGTCTGCTTCAGGTCGAAGCGGTACCAGCTGGCATAAGGCGACGCGGGGTTGGGCTTGCCGCCGGCAAACGCACCGGCTTGGCCCCCGTGGTTGCCATAGCGGTCGAAGTACACCGAGTCGCTGCCGGTGTGGTTCAGCGAGGCATCGGGGATGAAGCGCATGCCGTGCCGCGCGGCCTCGGCCGTCAGGCGCGCAAAGTCGGCATTGCTGCCGAAGGCGGGGTCGATGCGCTGGTAGTCGGCCGTGTCGTACTTGTGGTTGCTGGCGGCCAGGAACAGCGGCGTGCTGTAGATGGCCGTGATGCCCAGGCGCTGCAGGTGTGGCAGTTTCTCGATCAGGCCGGCGATGTCGCCGCCGAAGAAGTCGTTGTTGAAGACCGCGTCCGAGCCATCACCGCTGCCGGGCTTGTAGGGCGTGCCGATCCAGCGTGGATGCGCCTCGACACCGTGCTGCTGGTAGCGGCGCGCGCCGGGCTTGGGGTCGTTGGCCTTGTCACCGTTGCGAAAGCGCTCGGGGAACACGTAGTAGTACACCGCCTGCTGCGCCCAGGCCGGCACGCTGAAATCGGGCCGGTAGACGCTGAGCCGGTAGCGGCGGATGGCGGTGGGCGAGCTGGCGCCGGCCGCCGGCATCACCGCCACGCTGCCGGGGCCGCCGCTGCCTTTCTCGCGTGTCCAGGCCACGGCATCGGCGTTGTTGTGCAGCACGTAGCGCTGGCCGTTCACCTCGGCCTCGAACCAGTAGCCGTGCACGGCCACGGTGTCGAAGCGGTGTTCGGCGCTGAAGCGCTCGCGGCCCGCCTCGGCGGCGCTGCGCTGCATGGGCACGCGGGCCAGCGGGCTGTAGCGCAGCATGGTCTGGTCGCCTTCCAGCGTGCGCTGTTCCAGCACCAGGGTCACGGCACCCACGCCGGGCGGCGCGGTGACCGCAAAGCGCACCGTGCTGCCAGCCGGCACGGCGCCGAAGGGCTGCTTGTGCGCGGCATCGCGTGAGTCAAAGCGCAGGCCGGCAGCCAGCGGATCGGCCAGCGGCTGCGGGCGCCTGTCAGGCCAGGCCAGCGGGCCGGTGCTCAGCACGGGCTGGCCCTGGCTGTCGAAGGCCAGGCGCAGCGTGTGCTCGCCCTCGAACACCTCGGTGTGCATGCCGCC
>CAYPDO010001120.1:0-1167 GCA_964409495.1 uncultured Bordetella sp. | reverse complement strand
GTGGTGATCAGCGGGAGTTCGACCCAAGGCAGCGACAGGCAGCAACCGCTGCAAACCAGCCGCACGCCCTCCGCTGTCACCAAACGCCCAAGCGCCTCACATCACCCCCCATTCACCCGCCCCAACACCGCCGGCGCAATCAGCTTGTGCATCGGCGTCACCGGCAGCATGTAAAGCCGGCCCAGCAGGTTGTGCAGGTGCACCACGGTGGTCAATACGATGCGGGCGGGCTGGGTGGCATCGGCGGGCAGGCGGCGCACCGACAGCACCACGTGCAGGTGCTTGTCGTCGTCTTCCACCAGCACCTCGTCGTCGCTGCGGCTGCGCAGCGTGAAGATGCCCACGCGCTCGCCCGGGTGCTGCGGCATGGGCTGCCGGCCATGGGGGCCCTGGGCGCCGGCCAGGCCCAGATCGCCCAGGTTCTTGAGGCCGAAGCACACCACCACGCGGTTGCGCAGGCGCATGGCGGTGTCCACCCAGCGCGGCGTGGCGGCCAGCGCGACCATCAGGTGTTCCATCGCCGTGCGCTCGGGGTGCTGAACTGCCACCTGCCAGGCATCGTGAAAGTGCGCGCCGGGCAGCAGGCGGGCGATGGCGCTGTCGGCCGGCACGGCGCAGGCTTGCACGGGGCTGGGGCTCATGGGGTGGCGGGCCTGGTTGGGGTGGGGCATGGCTTGGTTCCTTGGGTTTGGGCGGCCTGGGCCAGCAGGGCGCAGGCCTGGCGGGTGTCCACCTGCGCACCCAGCTGGCGCAGCAGGTGCATCAGGCCCAGCCAGGCGCGGTCCCACGACATCAGCTCGGGCGGCACGGCCTGCAGGTGCCGCGCCAGATCGGCCTGGCGCTGTGTGCCCACGCGGGGCGGGCTGGATTTGCTGGCGAAGTTGAAGACGCCGCCGGTGAGCGGCTCGGTGGCCCAGTCCAGCAGGGCGGCCACGGCGGGCAGCACCTGGCGCTCGAAATCAGCCGGGCTCAGGCTGGCAGAGGCCACGCCCAGCTCCTGGTAGATCTGGCACAGCGCGGCGGCATTGGCGCGGGGGCCGGCCGTCCAGTGCATCCACAGGCGGGCCAGGCGCTGCCTGAAGTGGCTGGACAGCACCTGGGTGCAGCCAAAATCCAGCAGGCCCACGCGGCCATCGGGCAGAAACAGCACGTTGCCGGGGTGCAGGT
>CAYPDO010001119.1:0-1176 GCA_964409495.1 uncultured Bordetella sp. | reverse complement strand
GCGGCAGATTGGCAAACGCCGCCGCCACGGTGGGCAGGATCTGGCCGATGTCCAGCGGCTTGACCAGGTAGGCCACCGCGCCCAGGGCCTTGACCTGCTGCACCGTCTCGTCGTCGGCAAAGGCCGACAGGAACATGAACGGCGTGTGCAGGTATTCGCGCAGGTAGGCGGCCACGTCGAAGCCGCTCTTGCCTTCCATGCGGATGTCCAGCAGCGCCAGCTCGGGCCGGTGCTGGCGTGCCAGCAGGATCGCGTCGTCGCCGTTGTCGGCGTCGATGACCTCGTAGCCGGCCTGCGCCAGCCCATGGGTCACGGTGGCCAGCACCAGCCGGTCGTCGTCGACGACCAGGATGCGGCCCTTGGAGGAATGCGCGGAGGTGTTGCCATTGCTGCCGGTGTCGGCCATTGCTGGACTTCCATCTGGCGCCTTGCCCGCGGCACCTGTGACGGCCATTGTCGCAAAGGGTGCGACACCCGATCGAGGTGGGGTGGCGGGTGGCCCCGCGTCCCCGCGGGGCCGGGTGCCCCTTCACATCGGCTCGAGCAGGTTGATGCTGGGCGGCACCAGCACCACCTTGGCCTCCACCTCCACGCCGGCCTGCGTGAGGGTGAGCGTGGCGCTGCGCCGCGGCAGCAGCGCGCGCACCAGGCCCAGGCCCGAGACGCCCGGCGGCACCTGGGCCAGGCTGAAGCCCTCGCGCAGCTGGCCGGGGCTGTAGATGGCGATGGCCAGCCGTGCCTCGTCGCAGGTGAGCACGCAGCGGATCTCGCCTGGCGTGCCGTGCTTCACCGCGTTGGTGAGCAGCTCGTTGACGGTCAGCGCGATCGGGATCGATTCGGCCTCGGGCAGCGCAAAGCGGTGCGGCGGCGTGCCCTCCACCGCCACGGCAATGGCGCGGCCGAAGGTGCGCTGCACGCTGGCCGTCACGGCTTCCAGCAGCGGCTTGATGCGCAGCGGCCCGCTGGCCCCCACCTGCAGGCCATGCACCTGGGCGATGGCCTGCACCTGGCCCACCGCCTCGCCGATCAGCGCCGCCACCTCGGGGCGACGCGCCGCCGTCTGCTGCAGCAGGCCGGCCACGCCCTGCAGGTTGTTCTTGATGCGGTGGTGCACTTCCTTCACCAGCATCTCGCGCTGCGCGATGGCGGCCTCGAAGCGCGCCTGCTCGGCCGCGC
>CAYPDO010001118.1:0-1180 GCA_964409495.1 uncultured Bordetella sp. | reverse complement strand
GCTTGCCGCGGCGCAGCACGTCGTTGTCCATGCAGGGCATGTCGTCGTGCACCAGCGAATAGGCGTGGATCAGCTCCACCGCCACGGCGGCGCGCATGGCGGCCAGGCAATCGCCGTGCACGGCCTCGGCCGCGGCGCGCACCAGCAGCGGCCGCAGGCGCTTGCCGCCATCGAGCACGCCGTAGCGCATGGCCTCGCCCAGGCCGGCCGGCGCATCGGCCGGCACCCAGGCATCCAGGGCCTGCTCGACCTGGACCAGCTGCTCGCGCATCCAGGCCTCGAAGGGCGCCGCGGGACAGGGCGCGTTCATGTGCCGGCCCATTCGCTGAGCTGGCCGTCTTCCAGCACCTTGACCTGCGACTCCACGGCCTGCAGCCGGTCACGGCAGAAGGCCAGCAGCGCGGCGCCACGGCGGTAGTGGTCCAGCAGTCCATCCAGCGGCAACTGCCCGCCTTCCATGGCCTGCACCAGGCGCTCCAACTCGGCCAGCGCGTCTTCGTAGCGGGCCGGCAGCTCAGGCTCGGGGGCGGGTGATGTCATGTGGGGCGCAAATTCAGGCAATCCACGATTTTAGTCAAGCTGGCCGGCTGCACCTGACGGCCACCTGAGGCCGTGCCGGCGCGGCATCCACCCGCCGGGCTACAATCCCGTCCCGACGGTCACCCCGCGCACGCGAGGTGGCCGTTTTCATCATCGTCAGTCCCATCCCGCGGGGCCACCGGGTGGGGGGTTTTTGACATCCTTTTTGGGAGATCCTGGGGATCATGTCGGACCTGAGCGCCAGTCTCGAAGCTCTTGCGCGCAACCAGCACCGTGTCGACGACCGGTCCGCGCGCTCGCAACTCTCCGTCACCACCTATTTCTCGGACGAGCTGTTCCGTCGCGAGATGGAGCTGATCTACCAGCACGGCCCGCGCTACCTGGGGCATGAGCTGGCGGTGCCCGAGGTGGGTGACTTCTACGCGCTGCCGCAGGAAGGCGAGGGCCGTGCACTGGTGCGCACGCCGCAGGGCGTGGAGCTGATCTCGAACGTCTGCCGGCATCGCCAGGCGGTGATGCTGCGCGGGCGCGGCAACACCCAGCGCAACGGTGGCGGCGGCAACATCGTGTGCCCGCTGCACCGCTGGACCTATGACATGCAGGGCAAGCTGCTCGGCGCGCCGCTGTTCGACCACGACCC
>CAYPDO010001117.1:0-1184 GCA_964409495.1 uncultured Bordetella sp. | reverse complement strand
CGTCATCCGGGTCCCCGATCACCTGAAACTCGTACCCGGTAGGACACCCATCACGCAACTCGAAGGCGTCGATGGCAACGCCGGGTCCGAACAGCCGGGTGCGAAACCCGAACTCGTGCTCAGCGCCACGAGCATCGGTCATGCGCACCGGCTCAAAGTTCACGTGCTCGAAACCCAGCAGACCGAGGTGAAGGGCCGTGGCCTCGTTGAAACACCGACCGCAAAGCTGCCGGTAGCCACCCTCCAACGAACCGTAGTTCACGATGTCATGGGCGGGGGCGGGCTGATGGCAAGCGTCGCATGTGATGAGCTGCATGGGCGGGTCGAAGCGTGGAAGCGAACGAACTGTAGGCTACGACACCGGCGCTGCGAACCGCTCGGCCACCTGCCGGGCCCTGCGGGCCTCGTCGGCGTGCAGGTACATGGAGGTTGTGGCCAGCGACGCATGCCGCAAGTTGTCGCGCACTGTGGTCAGCTCCGCCCCGCCTTGCAGCAGGTGCGTGGCATGGGTGTGGCGCATCCAGTGCGGCGTGGCCCTGCGCAGCTTCTCAGCCAGGGCAGGTGAGCCTTCCTCCACCACATCGGCCGCGGTGGCGAAGAACCGCTTCATCACCCGCCAAAGACACCATGGGGAGATCCCTTCGTCACCGTCACCCAGGTCTGCGATCAGCGGTGTGGAGGGCCGCCACTTCGACGGCGTCGCCGGCAGACCCCGCTGCACGAGATAGCGATCCAGGGCCACCCGGGCCAACGGCGGCAACACCACCTTGCCGGCCTTGTGCCCCTTGCCCACCACGCGGAGCCAGCTGTCCCCGTAGGCGTCCAAATCGATCGCGCCGAGCTCCGCGGTCACGAGCTCTTGCAGCCGCAGGCCCGTGGCGTAGGCAAAGTCCAGCAAGAAGCGCAGCCGCTGCGCGGCCGGCTCGCTCCATCCGTAGGACCATTCAAGCCCATCGGCCACCACGCGCACGAGCTTCCATTCATGTACGGTGAACACATGTGCCGTGTCCAGCTGGGGCGGCCGGCCGCCACGTACCTTCACGCCCGAGAACGGGTTGGCCAGGGTATAGCGCTGTTCGATCAACCAGCGCATCAGTGCGTTGAGCACCGACAGGGCATAGGCCGTTGAGCGCGCCGAGAGATCGCCGGTGAATGGGCGCCACTCGGGCGTCGAGCGCGGCCGT
>CAYPDO010001116.1:0-1200 GCA_964409495.1 uncultured Bordetella sp. | reverse complement strand
GAAGCCCGGAAGCACCAGCCCCCGCCAGACCGCAGTTCAGAACCGCGTCGAAGGCTGCGCCAGATAGAACCACTCGTTGCGCGCCGCCGCCTTGGCATTGGGAAACACGATGCGCCCCGCCCCCGGCGCCCGCACCTCCTCGCCATCGGCGCGCACGCCGATCAACTCGCCCGCCGCAACGGCGTCAAAGCTGCGCCACTCACGCGCAAAACGGTCGTCGGCATGGCGCTTGTCGATCACCGCATGCAGCGACAAGGCCTCGATGGCCGCCACCGGCGCCGGCGGCACCTCGTCGGTGAGCCCCAGGTGGGACAGCGTGTTGCGGATCGCGCGGTAGGCCACCTCGGGTGCGGCGGGGTCGTCGTGCTGGCCGCATTCCAGCGTCAGCGCGCAGCCGCCCATGGCGCGCATGTATTCGGTGGTGCCCACGCCGTAGTTCGGGTTCAGGTCCAGCGTGGCCGCCGCCGCACCGGCCTCGGCGCGGCGGCGCGCCACGCCGGCGGCATAGGTGCCCAGCCAGCCGTCCACCGCGCGGTCCACGCCCAGGTGGCGCACCAGGGCCTCCTCGCGCGCGGCCTGGGCGAAAGGCTCCACCGGGCCGGTGTTGTCGCGCGGGCCCACCATCACGAAGGGCTTGCCCTGGCTCTGGAACGAGTGCAGGTCCAGCAGCACCTGGTGCTCGGCCAGTAGCGGGCACAGCCAGTTGGCCACATGGTCTTCGTATTCGCGCGGGATCGCGGTGGGGCCCAGCGCGCGGTTGAGGTTGCGGTCGCCGGCACGCACCCCCTTGGCATGGGCCAGCGGATTGGTCACCGGCACCAGCGTGAGCACACCGCGCGAGATGCGCACCTCGCCGCGGTCGATCTCGCCGATCAGGCGCTCGATGGCATGCGTGCCGCACACCTCGTTGCCATGCACGGCGCCGGTGACGATCAGGCGGGTGCCGGGGGCGGTGCCGGCATAACGCACGGACTTGAACGGGAGCAGGGGCGGATTCATGGCCGTGATTGTCGCCAATGCCGGCGGCATGCGGCCCGGTTATGCCCCGCGCCCCAGCCGGCATTGGCCTTGCCGGCGTGCAGCACCTAGGCTTGCGGCCGTGATGGCGGGCGGCCTGCGGGCCGGGAGATCAGCGGTCGGTATGCCGGGTGAGGTGTGTGTGGTGGGCGCGGGCGTGGTGGGCATCACCAGCGCCTGGTA
>CAYPDO010001115.1:0-1214 GCA_964409495.1 uncultured Bordetella sp. | reverse complement strand
AACTGATCGGCGCCAGCACCGGCATCGGCCACATGATCACCGACAGCCAGGCGCTGCTGGCCACCGACCAGATCATCTTCGGCATCATCGTCATCGGCCTGATCGGCCTGGCCAGCGACCTGCTGTTCAAGTGGGGCAACCGCCGGCTGTTCCCCTGGGCTCAGCTGGGGCGATGAGGTCTGATCGGCGCATGGCCGCCACGGCGACACAATCTCCCCTCAGCGGGCCGCACCGGCCCGTGATGTCAACCCAGGGGAGATGAACATGAGCACGACCCGACGCGTGGTCGCAGGCCTGGTGCTGGTGGCGGTGGTGGGCCTGGGCCTGTCGAGCTGCGGCACCATCGGTTCGGGCAATGTGGGGGTGCGCACCACGCTGGGCAAGATCAACCCCGAAGAGCTGGAACCCGGCGTCTACCTGGGCGTGCCGGCCATCAGCCGGGTGGCCGAGTTCTCGGCCAAGGAGATCGGCATCGACCTGAGCGACCTCACGCCCAAGGCGCGCGACAACCTCTCGCTGCGCGACCTGGACGTGACCCTGTACTACCGCGTGGCGCCCAGCCAGATTGCCGACCTGACCGTGAAGTACGCCGGCCAGCATGTGCGCGACGACGGCAGCCGCGTCTACCTGCCGGCCCATGGCCTGCTCAGCCGCCTGGCGCGCAATGCCATCTACGAGCAGGCCGCGCGCATCGACAGCCTGGTGATGCACACCCAGCGCGACGAGCTGGCCTCGGCCGTGCGCCGCGGCCTGCAGGCCGAGCTGGATGCCAACGACAAGGGCGTGTTCACGATCACCCGCGTGGTGATCCGCGCGCTCACCACCGATCCGGCCATCGAGCGCACCATCCAGGAATCGGTGGCGGCGCAAAAGCAGCTGGAAACCACCAAGCAGCGCGTGGCCATCGCCGAGGCCGAGGCGCAGGTGGAGATCAAGCGTGCCGAGGGCGTGGCGCGCGCCAACCAGATCATCAACCAGAGCCTGACGCGCGAGTACCTGCAGCACGAATCCAACCTGGCGCTGATGAAGTTTGCCGAGAAGGGCGGCGCCACCACGGTGGTGATCCCCGCCAACATGCAGACCGCGCCGCTGATCAACATCGGCAAGTAGCCGCGCCCGCAACACCCCCCAGGCGACATGACCGCACCCCTGCTCACCGTGCGCGGCCTCGAGCGCCGCTTCGACACCACGCTCGCGCTGCAGGCCACCGATCT
>CAYPDO010001114.1:0-1214 GCA_964409495.1 uncultured Bordetella sp. | reverse complement strand
CGACCAGCATGGCGGCGATCGGGCCGTAGACCATGGTGACGTAGATCACCAGCACGGTCAGGATGGCGACGATCTTCCACCAGGCGCCCGACAGCGGCGCAATCGGATCGGCCTTGGCCGGGTAGCCGGCGGCCTTCAGCGCCTCGGACACGTCCTTCTTGAACGCGGCGATGGCCTTGGTGCTGGCTTCGTCGAACTTCTGGTTCACCACGGTGCCCACCGGGGCGGCGATCTGCTTGTCGCCGATCTGCACCACGGCCGGGCCGGCGGCGGCGGCGTTCACGTTGTCGTAGCTCACCGACTGCTGCGCCAGGTAGCGCTTGGCGATGTCGCAGGACTTGGTGAAGTCGATCTCGCGCGCCACCGGGTTGCCCTGGAACGAGCAGTCACCCACGGCGGCCGTCACGGTCACCTTGGCGTTCTGCTGCGCGGCGGCCAGCTTCGGGTTGGCCGCGTTGGTCAGCGCCTCGAACAGCGGGAAGTAGGTGACGATGGCCAAGGCCAGGCCGGCCATGATGATGGGCTTGCGGCCGATCTTGTCGGACAGCGTGCCGAACACCACGAAGAACGGCGTGCCGATGATCAGCGACACGGCCACCAGGATGTTGGCGGTGGGGCCGTCGACCTTCAGCACGTTGGCCAGGAAGAACAGCGCGTAGAACTGGCCCGAATACCAGACCACGGCCTGGCCGGCCACCAGGCCGAACAGCGCCAGGATCACGATCTTCAGGTTCTTCCACTGGCCGAAGGATTCGGACAGCGGCGCCTTCGAGACCTTGCCCTCTTCCTTCATCTTCTTGAAGGCCGGCGACTCGTTCATCGACAGGCGGATCCACACGCTGATGGCCAGCAGCAGGATCGACACGATGAACGGCACGCGCCAGCCCCAGTCGGCAAACGCCGCCTCGCCGATGATGGTGCGGGTGCCCAGGATCACCATCAGGCTCAGGAACAGGCCCAGCGTGGCGGTGGTCTGGATCCACGCGGTGTAGGCACCGCGGCGGCCCTGCGGCGCGTGCTCGGCCACGTAGGTGGCAGCGCCACCGTACTCACCGCCCAGCGCCAGGCCCTGCAGCATGCGCAGCGCGATCAGGATCACCGGCGCGGCAACGCCGATGGAGGCGTAGTTCGGCAGCACACCCACGATGAAGGTGGCCATGCCCATGATCAGGATGGTCACCAGGAAGGTGTACTTGCGGCCGATCATGTCGCCC
>CAYPDO010001113.1:0-1220 GCA_964409495.1 uncultured Bordetella sp. | reverse complement strand
GATGTCGTCCGGGCCCACCTTGGGCGGCGTGTAGCTCTTGCCGCGGCCGGCGGACACCGCGTCCTTGAAGCGCACGGCGCCCGGCAGGTTGAAGGCCGGCACCATCTTGCGCACATTGCGCACCACATGGTTGACCAGCGTGCCCTTGATCAGGCCCAGCATGTCGCCCATGGCCGCCAGCAGCACCTGCTTGGTGGGCACCTGCTCGATCACCTGCTGCAGCGTGGCGGCGAAGTTCTCGAGGATGATGATGGCCTTGGCGCCGGAATCCTTGAGCTGGTGCTCCAGCTCGCGCGGGGTGTAGAGCGGGTTCACGTTCACCACCACCAGGCCGGCGCGCAGGATGGCCGCCACCGCCACCGGGTACTGCGGCACGTTGGGCATCATGATGGCCACGCGGTCGCCGCGCTCCAGGCCGCTGGCCTGCAGCCAGGCGGCCAGCGCGCGCGAAGCGTCGTCCACCTCGCCGAAGCGGATCGCCTTGCCCATGAACAGGTAGGCGGTCTGATCGCGGTACTTGCGGAAGCTGTCGTCGATGAGGGCCACCAGCGACGGGTAGGCATCGGTGGAGATGTCCGCCGGAACGCCTGCGGGGTAGTGCTTGAGCCAGATCTTGTCCATGCCGGGATTCTTGCGGATTCCTGACGCTTGGCGCCTCAGGGTAGTCGATAGCGCGTCTAGGGCGAGCTGTCTATCGCCCAGCATGCCAAGACCCAGCCTGCACTGTCGTCGATGTCACGCCGGGCGGCTTGCGCCAGCGCATGGCCCGACCCCGGCGCTCAGGGGGGGGGCGGCCCTCCGGCCGCGGCGGCGATGGCCGTGAGCCAAGAAAAAAAAATGAGCCCGTGCGGTGGGCCCTGGCTGGCGGGGGCGGGGCCGGCTCAGGCCTTCAGCGCGGCCAGCACCTCGTCGAGCATCTTCTTGGCATCGCCGAACAGCATGCGGTTGTTCTCTTTATAAAACAGCGGGTTGTCCACGCCGGCGTAGCCGCTGGCCATGCTGCGCTTCATGACGATGCTGGTCTTGGCCTTCCACACCTCCAGCACCGGCATGCCGGCGATGGGGCTGGTGGGGTCATCCTGTGCAGCGGGGTTCACGATGTCGTTGGCGCCGATGACCATGGTCACGTCGGTGGCCGGGAAGTCGTCGTTGATCTCGTCCATCTCCAGCACGATGTCGTAGGGCACCTTGGCCTCGGCCAGCAGCACGTTCATGTGGCC
>CAYPDO010001112.1:0-1222 GCA_964409495.1 uncultured Bordetella sp. | reverse complement strand
CGTCAGGGAAGGTGGCTTCGACCTGGATCTCGGGGACCATCTCGGCCACGCCGTCCATCACGTCGCTGCGGCCGAGCACGGTCTTGCCTTCGCTCATCAGCTGCGCCACGGTCTTGCCGTCGCGGGCGCCTTCCATGATGGCGGCGGTGATCAGCGCCACCGCCTCCGGGTAGTTGAGCTTCAAGCCCCGGGCCTTGCGCCGCTCGGCCAACAAGGCGGCGGTGAAGATCAGCAGCTTGTCTTTCTCGCGTGGGGTGAGGTCCATGGTGGGGTGCTTTGCATGATCGGTGCCATGTGATTCTTTCGTGTTTTGGCTTGCTTGTTGGCTTTCGTTTGCGGTTGCAGTTGGAGTTGCGGTTGCAGTTGCATGCTTTGACCGAGCGGCCTCGGGGCAGCCGCACTGCGCGGTGCGGCTGTTCAATCGTCGCCTGCGGAGGTGCTTCGGGCCGAGGGCGCCGGGTGGCCGGCTGACGCAAGTAAAGGAGGAGCCGTTGGCCGGGAGGCCGACGGCGGGGGACATGGAGTCAGCCGGCTACCCGGCGGCCTTGGCCTTGCGCCGACCATTGCAGGCCGGCTGGCGATGCACCATATCGATGCTAATTTGCGCTTAGGAACCATTGCAGTGCACCAAATCATTAACTTGGTGCGCGTGGGGCAAATGGCACCGCCCCTGTGCAGGTGCGGATCTTGATGGGGCAGAGGCATGCACCCAGCGCCCCCAGTCTCACCACCACAGCAGGTGGTCACCTTCCGCCGTGACTACAACCGCTGGGTGGCGAGCGAGACGCTGGAAGACTATGCACTGCGCTTCACCCCCCGCGCCTTTCGCAAATGGAGCGAATGGCGCGTCGCGAACACGGCGTTCGGCGCCGCGTCGTTCCTGATCCTCGAAGCCGTGGGCGCCACACTCCTGGTGCAGCACGGCTTCATGAACGCCGCGCTGGCCATTTTGGCCACCGGGCTGATCATCTTCCTGGCCGGCCTGCCGATCAGCATTTACGCCGCGCGCTACGGCGTCGACATGGATCTGCTCACCCGCGGCGCGGGCTTCGGCTACCTGGGCAGCACGATCACCAGCCTGATCTACGCCAGCTTCACCTTCATCTTCTTCGCCCTTGAAGCGGCGGTGATGGCCTATGCGCTGGAACTGGCCTTCGACATCCCGCCGGCCTGGGGCTACGTCCTGTGCGCGCTGGTGGTCATTCCGCTGGTCACCCATGGC
>CAYPDO010001111.1:0-1222 GCA_964409495.1 uncultured Bordetella sp. | reverse complement strand
CCTGCTGGGCGGCCAGCAGCGCGGCGTAGCGGCCCGCGGCCACCAGCAGCAGGTCGCAGAACTCGCGCGCCGCGCCGTCGCCGCCACGCGCCGCGGTGACATGGTGGGCCAGCGCACGCGCCTCGGCATGGCCGTTGGGCGGCACGCAGGCCAGGCCGGCGCGCTGCAGCAGCGGCAGGTCGGGCCAGTCGTCGCCGATCACCGCCAGCTCGTCCCAGCCGACGCCTAGCTCGGCCAGCACGGCCTGGGCGCAGGCCAGCTTGTCGGACACGCCGAAGTGCACCCGCGTGAGGCCGAGATCGCTCATGCGCCGGCGCACCGCCGGCGAATCGCGCCCGGTGATGATCACCGGCACGATGCCGGCCTGGGCCAGCAGCTTCAGGCCATGGCCGTCCAGCACATGGAAGGCCTTGATGGTTTCGCCCTCGGCACCGATGTACAGGCGCCCGTCGGTGAGCACGCCATCCACATCGAAGATCGCCGCACGCATGCCGCCGCCGCGGCCCTGGGCGCGCAGCAGCAGCTCTGGTGAGAAGTTCAGTGCGGGCATGTCACGGGCTCCATGCCGCGCGGCGGCCACAGCGTTGCGGACCTCAGGTCCAACCCAGCGGCCACCGCGGAACCGGCTCCGCCGGGCCGCTGGTGGCGCCCCCCTGGGGGGGAGGCGCCAAAGGCGCTTCGGGGGGGGGTCATCACACCACCTTCGCGCGCATCAGGTGGCCGATGGTCAGCATGCCGGCCAGGCGGCCATCGGCATCGGCCACGGCAACGGCGGTGATGCGGTGCTGCTCCATCAGCTCGGCGGCCTCGACCGCCAGCGCCTCGGCGCGGATGGTCTTGGGCCGCGGGTGCATCACCTCGGCGGCGCGCAGCGTGCGCAGCTCGACGCCGCGCTCGACCAGGCGGCGCAGATCGCCATCGGTGAAGATGCCCTGCAGGCGGCCATCGGCATCCACCAGCAGCGCCGCGCCCAGGCCCTTGGCCGACATGCTGCGCATGATCTCGATGAAGGGCGTGTCGGCGGTCACGGTGGGCAGCTCGTCGCCCTTGACCATCAGCTCGCCCACATGCACCAGCAGTTTGCGGCCCAGCGCGCCGCCCGGGTGCGAGCGTGCGAAATCGGCCTCGCCGAAGCCGCGCGCGTCGAGCAGGGCCACGGCCAGCGCGTCGCCCAGCGCCATCTGCGCCGTGGTGCTGGCGGTGGGCGCCAGGTTCAGCGGGC
>CAYPDO010001110.1:0-1223 GCA_964409495.1 uncultured Bordetella sp. | reverse complement strand
GTGATGCCGATCTGCACCGTGGACAGGTACTTGGTCGGGTTCTCGTGCAGGTCCATGGCGGCACTGGCGCCATGCTCGCCGGCCTCCACCATCACCGCCAGCCGCGCCTTGCGCGAGGCCGACAAGGCCATCTCTGACATGGCGAACAAGGCGTTCAGCAGGATCAGGAAGACCAGTAGCGCAACGTCCATGACAGCGCCAACCGCGGGCGCAACGGGCAGTGAGACAAGCGCGCGAGCGTAGCAGAATCATGTGATGCACTACCTCATCGGTGACCTGCAAGGCTGCTGCGACGCCTTCGACCGCCTGCTCGACATGCTCGGCTTCTCCCCCTCGCGCGATGCGCTGCATGTGCTGGGTGATCTGGTCAACCGCGGCCCGGCCTCGCTGGCCACGCTGCAGCGCCTGCACGGCCTGGGCAATGCCGCCCACTGCCTGCTGGGCAACCACGACCTGCACCTGCTGGCCGTGGCCGAGGGCGTGCGCCCGCTGCACAGGAACGACACACTGCGCCAGGTGCTGATGAGCCCGCAGCGCGAGGCCTGGCTGGACTGGCTGCGCCAGCGCTGCAAGCTGGCCGACACCGCCCACGGCTGGCTGCTGGTGCATGCCGGCGTGGCGCCGCAGTGGGATGCCGCGCAGACCCTGGCGCTGGCCGACGAGGTGCAGCAACTGCTGGCCGGCCCTGACCTGCCGGGCTTTCTGCGCGTGATGTACGGCAACGAGCCGGCACGCTGGCACGACGATCTGGCAGGCGCGGAGCGCTGGCGCCTGGTCATCAACGTGCTCACGCGCATGCGCTTTTGCAGCGCCGACGGCACGCTGGACTTCAAGACCAAGGACAGCGCCGACACCGCGCCGCCAGGGCTGATGCCCTGGTTCGAGGTGCCGGGCCGGCGCACCGCCGGCCAGCCCATCGCCTTCGGCCACTGGAGCACGCTGGGCCTGCGCAACCAGCCCGGGCTGCTGGCGCTGGACACCGGCTGCGTGTGGGGCGGCGCCCTCACCGCCGTGCGCGTGGACGGCGGCCGGCGCGAGGTGTTCCAGGTGGCCTGCGAGCAGGCGCAGACGCCGGGTTGACCGGCGCGGGTGCCACGCGGACAACCCGGCTCACCGCGGCCGGCTCACGCCCCGCGCCCCACCAGATGCGGCCAACGCGCCAGCATCGGCTTGACCATCGGGATGGTCAGCATGGTGCTGCCCACGGCCATCAGCAGCAGCGC
>CAYPDO010001109.1:0-1232 GCA_964409495.1 uncultured Bordetella sp. | reverse complement strand
CGGAACTTGACTTCCTTGACCTCGATGACCTTCTGCTTCGACTTGGCCTCGGCGGCCTTCTTCTGCTCCTGGTACTTGAACTTGCCGTAGTCCATCAACCGGCACACCGGGGGATCGGCGGCAGCCGCGATCTCCACCAGATCCACATCGGCCTCACCGGCCAGACGCAGCGCATCCATGATCGGGACGATGCCGAGCGGCTCGTTGTTGACCCCGTTCAGACGGACCATGGGCGCCATGATTTCGCGGTTGAGTCGATGCTTGCGCTCGACATTGGGCATCCGGCGATCAAGAAACGTAGCGATGGTGCAAACCCCTTCGGATCAACGTGGATCCATGCCCCAAGGCAAGCAACGGGCGGAAATCAACGCAAAAAGTGCGCGCTTCGGGCTGATGCCTCAGACCTTGGCGGCAATGTCGGCGGCGAGCTTCGCAGCGAAGTCGGCCAGCGGCATCACGCCGAGATCCTGGTTGCCCCGGGCGCGCACAGCAACGGCCCCGCTTGCCTTCTCCTTGTCGCCTGCGACGAGGATATACGGGACCTTTTGCAACGAATGCTCGCGGATTTTATACGTGATCTTCTCGTTGCGCAAATCGGCCTGAACTCTAACTCCTTGTTTTTGCAGCGTTTTCACGACGTCTGCAACGTATTCGGCCTGTGCGTCGGTGATGCTGGCCACCACCACCTGCACCGGCGCCAGCCAGGCGGGCAGCGCGCCGGCATGCTGCTCGATCAGGATGCCGATGAACCGCTCCAGGCTGCCGACGATGGCGCGGTGCAGCATGATGGGCCGGTGGCGGGCGCCGTCCTCGCCGACGAACTCGGCGTCCAGGCGCTCGGGCAGGTTCGGATCGACCTGGATGGTGCCGCATTGCCAGGGCCGGCCCAGCGCGTCTTTCAGCGTGTATTCGATCTTCGGGCCGTAAAAGGCGCCCTCGCCCGGCAGGTACTCGAAGTCGCAGCCGCTGGCCTTCAGGCCTTCGGCCAGCGCGGCCTCGGCGCGGTCCCAGCTTTCCTCGCTGCCGATGCGCTTATCGGGCCGGGTGGAGAGCTTGTAGATGATGTCGTTGAAGCCGAAGTCCTGGTAGACCTTCTGCAGCAGCGTGGTGAAGGCCACCACCTCGGCCTGGATCTGGTCTTCGGTGCAGAAGATGTGGCCGTCGTCCTGCGTGAAGGCGCGCACGCGCATGATGCCGTGCAGGCCGCCCGTGGGCTCGTTGCGGTGGCACTG
>CAYPDO010001108.1:0-1237 GCA_964409495.1 uncultured Bordetella sp. | reverse complement strand
GCCGCTGAACACCGCCTACCAGGAGGCCGAGATCGGCTACTTCATCGGCAATGCCGAGCCGGCGGTGGTGGTGTGCGCGCCGAAGAACTTCACCTGGGTCAGCCGCATCGCGTTCAGCAGCGGCACGGCCCATGTGTTCACGCTGGGCGACGACCGCAGCGGCAGCCTGCTCGAGCGCGCCGCCCACCATGCCGACCAGCACACGCCGGCCGTGAAACAAGCCGGCGAGCTGGCCGCCATTCTCTACACCAGCGGCACCACCGGGCGCAGCAAGGGCGCCATGCTCAGCCACGGCAACCTGCTGTCCAACGCCCGGGTGCTGAAAGACTTCTGGGACTGGCAGCCGCACGATGTGCTGATCCACGCGCTGCCGATCTTCCATGTGCACGGCCTGTTCGTGGCCAGCCATGGCGCGCTGCTCAACGGCAGCACCATGCTGTGGCTGAACAAGTTCGAGCCCAGGACGGTGATTGCGCAGTTTCTGCGCGCCACGGTGTTCATGGGTGTGCCCACGCTGTATGTGCGCATGCTGGGCGAGGCGGCGCTGACCCCGGCCCAGGCCGCGCACATGCGCCTGTTCATCAGCGGCTCGGCACCGCTGCTGGTGGAAACCTTCGACGCCTGGACCGCGCGCACCGGCCACGTCATTCTTGAACGCTACGGCATGAGCGAGACCGTGATGCTCACCAGCAACCCCTGCCGCGCGGCCGATGGCGCACGCCAGCGCGGCACCGTGGGCCCGGCGCTGCCGGGGGTGGGCGTGCGCGTGCTGCGTGACGACGGCCAGCCCTGCGCCGACGGCGAGATCGGCCACATCCAGGTGCGCGGCCCGAACGTGTTCGCCGGCTACTGGCGCATGCCTGAGAAGACCGCCGAGGAGTTCTCCGCCGACGGCTGGTTCAAGACCGGCGACGTGGGCCAGCGTGCGGCCGATGGCTACATCACCATCGTCGGCCGCAGCAAGGACCTGATCATCAGCGGCGGCTACAACGTCTACCCGGCCGAGATCGAGGGCTTCATCAACGAGATGCCCGGCGTGGCCGAGAGCGCCGTGGTGGGCGTGCCGCACCCCGACTTCGGCGAGGCCGTGGTCGCCGTGGTGGTGGCCAGGCCCGGCGCCACGCTGGACGCCGCGGCCATGGTGGCCCAGCTCAAGGGCCGGATTGCCAACTTCAAGGTGCCCAAGCAGCTGTTCGTGGTGGCCGACCTGCCGCGCAATGCCATGGGCAAGGTACAG
>CAYPDO010001107.1:0-1244 GCA_964409495.1 uncultured Bordetella sp. | reverse complement strand
CCGGCTCGAGCGAATCCTCGGGCTTGAACTCGCCTTCGGTCGGCCGGCCGAGGTGGCTGGTGACCATCACCGCGGCGCCGGCCTTCAGCGCCAGCTCGATGGCCGGCACCGAGGCGCGGATGCGCGTGTCTTCGGTGATGGCACCGCTGTCGTCTTGCGGCACGTTCAGGTCGGCGCGGATGAACACGCGCTTGGCGGCCAGCTGGCCCTGCGCGGCCAAGTCTTGCAGTCGGAGGATCTTCATGGTGGGCTGCTTTGCGGGAGGGGTGAAAAACTCGGATTCACCCGCAAGTTTGTCAGATCACCAGCTGAAGCCCAGGCGAAAGATCAACATCGTGGCGGTGCCGGCCACGATGGTGCCCAGCATGTCGCGCCGCCACAGGTAGTACAGCGTGGCCGCCAGCGCGCCGGCCAGGCGCGGGTCACGCCAGGTGCTGATCAGCTGGCCCTGGCTCATCACCAGCTCGGGCGCGATCACCGCCACCAGCGCGCCCACCGGGGCGTAGCGCAGGCCCTCGCGCAGCCAGTCGGGCATGGGCAGCTCACGCTCTGGCAGGATGAAGAAGCCGCGCGTCAGCAGCGTGATCAGCGCCAGGCCGGCGATGGTGAGCAAAACCTCCCAGGTGGCCATGCTCAGGCGCCCGGGCTGCGCAGCGGCCGCGTGTGGTCGATCACCGTGCCCACCACCACCGCGGCGGCAATGGCCACCAGCATGTTCAGCTTCAGCGGCAGCGCGTAGGCGGCCACGGCCGCGGCGCCGGCCACCAGGGCCGGCAGCCAGGTGGCGCGGTCGGCCAGCATCGAGTAGGTCATGCCCAGCAGGGCCACGGTGCCGGCAAAGCCCAGGCCCCATTCGGCCGGCACGCGGTGGCCCAGCGCAATGCCCAGCAGCGACATCAGATGCCAGCTGCCGGCGTTCACCGTCACGCCGCCCCAGAAGTAGGGCTGCTGCTCGGGCGCGGGCCGCGGCTCGGGAAAGCGGCGCATGAACAGCACGTAGTTCAGATCGGCGCAGAAGTAGGCCAGCAGCGCGCGGCGGCGCCGCGGCAGGTGGGCGAAGTAGGGCCGCCATTGCGCGCTGAAGACCACGAAGCGCAGGTTCAGGCACAGCGCGGTGGCCCACACCACCCAGATCGGCGCGCCGCTGGCCATCAGCGGCGTGGCCGCCAGCTGGGCCGTGCCGGCAAACACGGTCAGCGACATCAGCACCGCCAGCCAGGGATCGAGCCCGCTCTTGACCATGG
>CAYPDO010001106.1:0-1251 GCA_964409495.1 uncultured Bordetella sp. | reverse complement strand
ACACCGACAAGCCGGCGTTCTGGGTCGACGGCAACATCCACGCCGCCGAGCTGACCGCCAGCACCGCCTGCCTGTACTGGCTGCACCAGCTGCTGGCCGGCCATGGCGACGACGCCGCGGTGACGCGCCTGCTCGACACCCGCGCGGTGTACCTGTGCCCGCGCCTGAACCCCGACGGCGCCGAGCTGGCGCTGGCCGACAAGCCGCGCTACATCCGCAGCTCCACCCGGCCCTACCCGTGGGACGAGCAGCCGGTGGACGGCCTGACGGTGCAGGACATGGACGGCGACGGCCGCATCCTGCACATGCGCATCCCCGATCCGCACGGGCCCTGGAAGGCCCACCCCGACGAGCCGCGGCTGATGATTGCGCGAGAGCCGGGCGACTTCGGCGGCCAGTACTGGCGCATCATGCCCGAGGGTGCGCTGACCCATTTCGACGGCCTGCAGGTCAAGGTGAACCCCGACCGCGAGGGCCTGGACCTGAACCGCAACTTCCCGTCGCAGTGGCGCCAGGAATTCCAGCAGCCCGGTGCCGGCCCCTATCCCACCAGCGAGCCCGAGGTGCGGGCCATGGTCGACTTCATCGTCAAGCACCCGAACATCGGCGCGGCGGTCAGCTTCCACACCCACTCGGGCGTCATCCTGCGGCCCATGGGCACCGAGAAGGACGACGACATGACGCCCGAAGATCTGTGGATGATCAAGCGCCTGTCGGCCATCGGCGAGAAGCTCACCGGCTACCCGGCGATCAGCATCTTCCACGACTTCAAGTACCACCCGAAGGAAATCATCACCGGCACGCAGGACTGGCTGTACGAGCACCTGGGCGCGCTGTTCTGGACCGTGGAGCTGTGGGCGCCCAACCGCGAGGCCGGCATCACCGACTACGACTTCATCCACTGGTACCGCGACCACCCGGTGGAAGACGACCTGAAGCTGCTGAAGTGGAGCGACACGGTGTGTGGCGGCCAGGCGCATGTGGCCTGGTACCCCTACCGCCATCCGCAGCTGGGCATGGTGGAGCTGGGCGGCTGGGACCGCCTGAACTACTGGCGCAACCCGCCGCCGGCACTGCGCGAGAAGGAGGTGGCGCGCTTTCCGGCCTGGCTGAACCAGATCACGCTGTCGCTGCCCAAGCTGGAGGTGCTGCGCACCGAGGTGCGCTCGCTCGGCGGCGACAGCTGGCGCATCCGCTTCGCGGTGGCCAATTCGGGCTACCTGCCCAGCTTCGTGACCCAGCGCGCGCAGG
>CAYPDO010001105.1:0-1261 GCA_964409495.1 uncultured Bordetella sp. | reverse complement strand
GCGCCTGCTGCGCCCGCCCCCGCGAGTTGCCGTACCTCCCCCGGTTCGACGACAGCGCCAGCCGTATCCGCGCCCGTTCGACCGCCTTTCCTGAGCAGTACCCCACCCTGTGGAGCACGGTGATGAATGCGTCGATGCAATGGATGCGAAGTTTCTCGATCCGCTTTCGGATGCGCGCGGCCATTGCCGTGGTGCTGGGCCTGTTCGGCCTGGTGGGCCTGGCCGGTCTGCTGGGCGGCAGCCACCTGGCCGAGCTGAACCACGAGATGGTGCACCACTCGATGGCCGAGCAGAACGCGGTGGCCGATGCGCGGGTCACGCTGGTGCAGGTGCGCCAGCATGAGCTGGCTGCCGTCATCCACTACGAGGACGGTGCCGCCGTGGCGCGCGACCGCCAGGCCTGGCAGCAGGCCGTGGCCAACCTGCAGGCCCAGCTGGGCAAGCTGCTGGAAGGCGAGGAAGACGACGACAACCCGCATGCGCGCACGGCGCTGAAGGCCATCGAGGAATACGCCACCGCCTCCAAGCCGGTGTTCGACACGCTGCAGGCCGGCAACTACGACAACGCCCGCACCGCCGACCGCATGCTGGCGCGCGCCCGCCACTACTTCCAGACGATGGAAGCCGAGATGCAGGCCATCGCCGTGATCCTGGCCAAGGAGGCGGCGGCCACGCAGCAGGAGTTCGACGCGCAGATGACGCAGACCACCGCGCTGTTCGTCGGCGTGCTGGCCATGGTGGTGCTGGTGGTGGTGCCGACCACGCTGATGAATTCACGCTCGATCACCGAGCCCATCGTGCAGGCGCGTGCCGTGGCGCTGGCCATTGCCGCGGGCGACCTCACCCAGCGCATCGAGGCGCGCGGCAGCGACGAGGCCGCCGACCTGCTGCGCGGCCTGGCGCAGATGCAGCAGGCGCTCGGCACGCTGGTGGGCGAGCTGCGCGACGCCTCGGGCAGCATCCAGCGCTCGTCGGGCGAGATGGCCGCCGGCAACCTCGACCTGAGCGGCCGCACCGAGCAGGCCGCCAGCAGCCTGCAGCAGGCCGCCTCGTCGCTGGAGCAGATCACCGGCTCGGTGCGCCAGAGTGCCGAGGCCTCGGCCCAGGCCAGCGGCCTGGCGAAATCGGCGCAGGCCGTGGCCCAGCGCGGCGGCGCCGTGGTGCACCAGGTGGTGGCCACGATGGACGAGATCCACACCGCCTCGAGCCGCATTGCCGACATCATCGGCGTGATCGACGGCATCGCCTTCCAGACCAACAT
>CAYPDO010001104.1:0-1266 GCA_964409495.1 uncultured Bordetella sp. | reverse complement strand
TGCGCTTCTTGGCCAGCAGCAGGATGCCGGAGGTCTCCTTGTCGAGCCGGTGCACCAGCTCCAGGAACTTCGCATGGGGCCGTGCGCGCCGCAACTGCTCGATGACCCCGAAGCTCACGCCCGAGCCGCCGTGCACGGCCACGCCGGCCGGCTTGTCGATGGCCAGCAGGTGATCGTCCTCGAACAGCACCGGAAACTCGCGCGGCGGGGCCATGCCGGCCGAACCCGCCGAACCCGCCGGATCGCTGGCGGTGGCGCTGCCCGCGCCGTCGCCGCGCCCATCCAGGCGCTGCGCGGCGGCGTCCGACAGGCGCACCGGTGGCAGGCGCACCAGGTCGCCCGGTGCCAGCCGGGTGTCGGCCGCCGCCCGACCCTTTTACTCGCGCACCTCGCCCGAGCGGTTCACGCGGTAGACATGCGTCTTGGGCACGCCCTTCAGGTGGCGCAGCAGGAAGTTGTCCAGGCGCTGGCCTTCGCCGGCCTCGTCGACTACCAGATGGCGCACCTGTGGCACCGGTGCGGGCTGCGCCGTCGGGGCCGGAGCCGGGGCCGGTGCCGCCGCTTGGGCTGGCAGCCGGGCCCGTGACGGTTTGGTGCTTATAATGATCTCCGCCACAAGTGGGCTGTAAGTGCTTGATTTTTCAGAGTTTACCCGGGCATGAACAGCGCTACCGTGGCAAGACACCCCAGGAGGGGTGTCTTGAACAAGCGTTGATGCAACGCCTGCGTGGCCCGCAACAGGCCCGTTCCCAAAGGTGGACGGGCGGTTCGGCAGCCAGGTGGAAGAGACACGAAATACCAGCCGTCCCGTCTTCCAGACGGGAGCCAAAAAAGGTCATGGGCGGCAGACACTCCCACCGGAGCCGTCTGCCACCCGCGTCGAAGCCCTCGCCTCGCATGAGCCCCCTTCACCTCCCCCGCCCCCGCGCCGCAGTTGGCGCCGAGGGCTGCCGCGCGATGCGCCCAGGCCCTTCGTGGCCGGCGCGCGTGGCGCCGGGCCGGGTGAGCGTGGCACCGCCTGCCGAACCGGCCTCGCCGCACGCTGCCCCGCTGCACGCCTGATCGACCCCGATCAACCGCAGTCCAGGGCGATTCCTTCTCCGGCCGACATTTCGTTTCTCGTGCATTGGATGGGTCGCCTGCCCGAGCGTCGATGACGCTTTGGCGGTGACTGCGATGTGCCTGCCGCCTTCAGCGGCAGGTGCAGGAGAGGAGTGCACATGAAACGCATGCTGATCAATGCCACGCAGCCGGAAGAGCGGCGCC
>CAYPDO010001103.1:0-1267 GCA_964409495.1 uncultured Bordetella sp. | reverse complement strand
TGCGGAGGTGGTGCGGGCTCAGGTGGTTGGGGTGGCTTGCAGAGCGAAGTAAAGGAGGAGCCGCCGGCCAACGGCCGGGGGCGGGGGAGTGAGCCCGGACGAGAACAGTCCAGTGGACTGTTCTCGCCTGGCGAACGCCCAGTCCGCAAGGACTGGGCATGAGCGGCGCAAGCCACCCCAGCCGCCTGAGCCTTGCGCAGACCCCAGCAAGCCAAGCAACGCCAGCACGCCAAACCCTCGACATTGGAGAACCCGAACCATGATGACCAACCCCACCGGCCGCCTCACCCAGGGCCAGTTCAGCTTCCTGCCCGATCTCACGAACGAAGAGATTGCAGCCCAGGTGCAATACGGACTGAACAAGGGCTACGCCTGGAGCGTGGAATACACCGACGACCCGCATCCCCGCAACACGTACTGGGAGATGTACGGCATGCCCATGTTCGACCTGCAGGACGCCGCCGGCGTGCTGCAGGAAATGAACGCCTGCCGCGCCGCGTTTCCGCGCCACTACATCCGCCTGATGGCCTTCGACTCGACCCGCGGCGTCGAGTCGATCACGATGAGCTTCATCGTCAACCGCCCGTCGGAGGAGCCCGGCTTCGGCCTGGCGCGCCAGGAAGTGGCCGGCCGGACGATGCGCACCACGGTGCACTCGTACGCCACCGACCGCCCCGAGTCCGAGCGCTACACCGGCGCCTGAGCGTCCACACGGCTGCATCGAGGCAAAGACGACGACCATGGGCGCACCGCTGTATTCCATTCCAGGCACCACCGTGCCTGCGGCCACGGCCGTGACGCCGTCCGAGGCGCCTGCCACTGCGCCGGCCCCCCGCACCGTGGCCGAGGTCATGGCCGGCAGCCAGGTGCAGGCCGTGCTGGACGAGCTGGATGAGCAGCTCGTCGGCCTGGCGCCGGTGAAGGCGCGCATCCGCGACATCGCCGCGCTGCTGGTGATCGACCGGCTGCGCCTGGGCCACGGGCTCACCACCACGAGTCCCACGCTGCACATGGCCTTCACCGGCCGCCCCGGCACCGGCAAGACCACCGTGGCGCTGCGCATGGCCACGCTGCTGCACCGCCTGGGCTATGTGCGGCGCAACCACCTGGTGGCCGTGACCCGCGACGACCTGGTGGGCAGCTACATCGGCCACACCGGGCCCAAGACCCGCGAGGTGCTGAAGAAGGCGATGGGCGGCGTGCTGTTCATCGACGAGGCCTACACCCTGTACCGCCCCGAGAACGAGCGCGACTACGGCCAGGAGGC
>CAYPDO010001102.1:0-1268 GCA_964409495.1 uncultured Bordetella sp. | reverse complement strand
CGGTGGAGCGGAACAGCGCTGCCACGTCGTTCTGGCCTTCCACGTCGGCCTTGTTCGCGAAGTACAGGTAACGGCGGTTGGCCTGCGATTCGCCGGCAAAGGCGTCCTTCAGGTTCTGCTCGGTCTTGGAACCCTTCAAGCTGCTCATGCGAAGCTCCTCTCGGTTGGGTGTACGGGCGTTCTCACCGCACGCGGCGGCCTGTGAACGCGGCCACGGTAGCGCAGCACCGATGACAGGGCCAATACAAAGCTTCAATGCGGGGCATAGGGTTGCCCTAATCGCGGGCAAACCCTGAGCGCCGGACCTGGCCCAGCTCAGCGGGCCGGGTCAGCCGCCAGACCTAGCAGCGATCTGGCGTGGCCATGGGCGATGCCGGCAGGGTCGACCAGATCGCGCAGGATGCTGAAGTGGTTGCAGCCCGGCACCGCCTGGCACACCGGCACGGCGCTGGGGCCCCACTGGTCGCGGATCAGCTGGTTCTGGCGCAGGAATTCCTCGCTCTCGTCGGCGCCCACCAGGGCCAGCAGCGGCACCTTGTGCTGCGGCCGTGGAAAGAATGCGGGCGACAGCCGCCGCACCGCCGCCGGCGTGAGCTGCAGGTCAGACTGCAGAAAGGGCGTGCAGCGGATCGGCTCCAGATCGAACAGACCCGACAGCGACACCGCACCGCGCAGCAGCCGGCGCGGCAGATCGGCCGCCAGGTCTGGCCAGCGGCACGACACCATCATCGCCGCCAGGTGCCCGCCGGCCGAATGCCCGGCCACCACGATGCGCGACGGATCGCCGCCGAAGCCCTCGGCATGCCGCCACACCCAGGCCAGCGCGCGCGCCGTCTGCAGCGCGATGTGCTCGATGCCCACCGCCGGGCACAGCGCGTAGTCGGGCACCACCACCGCCGCGCCGGCCTGCACGAACGCCGGCGCCACGAAGGAGTGGTCGGCCTTGCTGAGCGCACGCCAGTAGCCGCCATGGATAAAGACCAGCACCGGTGCGCCCGGCGCACGCGCCGGAAACACATCCAGCGTCTCCGCCGGGCCGTCGCCATAGGGCTGGTCAAGCAGCGCCGTGAGCCCGCTGCGCGCATAGGCCGACGCCTCGGCCCAGCGTGCCAGCTGGGCGGGCGCATCGGCCACGCGGGCGCGGTTGTTGTACTGGGCGTCGTGCCAGGCGGCATCGTGCAGGGGCATGGGGGCTCCGTGTTGGCGGGACAGTGATGCGGCGCTGGCGCGGCAGCGGCCGATCGCGGATGCACCCGCCGGGCGCGCGC
>CAYPDO010001101.1:0-1273 GCA_964409495.1 uncultured Bordetella sp. | reverse complement strand
GCACACCGCCGCCGCCGAGGGTGGCAGTGAATGGACGCACGCCTACCGCCGCGAAGACGCGGCCTGGCCGCTGCCCGGCCTGAAGGCCAGCAAGTACTGGTCGCCGGTGGGCCGGGTGGACAACGTCTACGGCGACCGCAACCTGTTCTGCTCGTGCGTGGCGCTGAGCGAGCTGGACACCGAAGCCTGACCCGCTAACCCCACCGCGAGCACGCTGCCCATGGCGCTTTCCGTCTTTGACCTGTTCAAGATCGGCATCGGCCCGAGCAGCAGCCACACCGTGGGGCCGATGCGCGCCGCGCGCATGGCCGTGCTGCGCTGGCAGGCCATGGGCCTGGCGCCGCAATTGGCCCGCGTGCAGTGCCAGCTGTACGGCAGCCTGGGCGCCACCGGCAAGGGCCATGGCAGCGGCACCGCCGTGCTGCTGGGCCTGATGGGCGACGAGCCCGACACGGTGGACGTGGACGCCATCCCGGCCCGCCTGGCCGCCGTGCGCGCCAGCGGCCGGCTGGCGCTGCCCTGGGGCGCCGAGCTGGGCTTCGACGACCGCGCCGACATCGTGTTCCACCGCCGCAAGAGCCTGCCCTTCCATGCCAACGGCATGGAATTCACCGCCTTCGACGCGGCGGGCGCCGAGTTGGACACGCGGCGCTACTACTCGGTGGGCGGTGGCTTCGTGGTCAGCGACGAGGTGGCGACCGACGGCTCGCGCCAGCGCGTGATCGCGCCCGATGCCACGGTGCTGCCCCACCCGTTCCGCAGCGCCGCCGACCTGCTGGCGCAGTGCCAGGCCACCGGCTGGAGCATCGCGCAGCTGATGCGCGCCAACGAGCGCCACTGGCGCACCGATGCCGAGATCGACGCCGGGCTGGACCGCATCTGGCAGGTGATGCAGGCCTGCGTGGCGCGCGGCTGCGCAACAGAGGGCGTGCTGCCCGGCGGCTTCAAGGTGCGGCGACGCGCGGCCGACCTGCAGCGCCAACTCACCGCCGACCCGCATGCAGCGCTGAAAGATCCGCTGCAGGTGCTCGACTGGGTGAACCTGTTCGCGCTGGCCGTCAACGAGGAGAACGCCGCCGGCGGCCGCGTGGTGACCGCGCCCACCAATGGCGCGGCCGGCATCGTGCCGGCGGTGCTGCATTACTACCGCCGCTTCACGCATGGCGCCAGCGATGCCGGCGTGCACGACTTCCTGCTCACCGCCGCGGCCATCGGCATCCTCTACAAGGAGAACGCCAGCATCAGCGGCGCCGAGGTAGGCTGCCAGGGCGAG
>CAYPDO010001100.1:0-1283 GCA_964409495.1 uncultured Bordetella sp. | reverse complement strand
GGTCGTCGGCCAGGCGCGATTTCTCCAGCATCACGCCCATGAACACGAACAGCGGAATGGCCATCCACTGGTAGCCGCCCACCACGCCGAAGAAGCGCGCGGGCAGCAGGCTGAACAGCGTGCTGCCGAAGCCCAGCCAGCCGAACAGGAAGCCGCTGACCGCCAGGCTGATGGCCACCGGGATGCCGATGATCAGCAGCACGAAGAAGCCCGCCAGCAGCAGCAGGGCCAGGGTGGTGGGCTCAAGCACGGCCGCCCTCCCGTGCCGTGGCCTGGGCGGTGGCGCCATGGCCCGGCGTGGCCGGGTCCAGCAGCCGCACCAGCAGCGCCAGCTGCTGCAGCAGCACCAGGCCGAAGCCCAGCGGGATCAGCGCCTTGACCAGCCAGCGATGCGGCAGGCCGCCAGGATCGGACGAGGCCTCGCCGATGGCCCGGGCCTGCTCCACATAGCCCAGCGACAGTGCGATGAACAGCATGCACACGCCCGCCATCAGCAGCGCCGCCGCCACATCCACCGCGCGTTTCACCGCCGGCGGGTAATGCTGGTAGAGCAGGTCCACCCGCACCTCGCCGCCGCGCAGCAGCGCATGCGCCATGCCCAGCTGGATCAGCGCGGCCAGCAGGTGCCATTCCAGCTCCTGTGCCCACACCGAGCCCAGGCTCAGGCTGTAGCGCAGCACCACATTCACCGCCACCAGCACGATCATCGCCAGCCCCAGCAGGGCGGCCAGTTTTCCGATGTCGTCGGTGCGGCGTTCGATGAACGCGGCACCGGCGCGCAGGCTCGTCCACATGCGCTGTCTCCGCCCGGGCCGCATCAGCCGCGCACGGTGACGTGGAAGGCCTCTTCGCTGACCTCGGCCCAGCGGTCGAACTTGGTCTTGAAGCCGAAGTAAGAGTCGTGCACCTTCCTGGTCAGCGCGTCCTTGGCCACGGCTTCGGCCAGCACCTTCTGGGTTTCGGCACGCAGCGCCTTGATCACCTCGTCGGGCAGCGGCCGGGCGATCACGCCCTGCTTCTTCAGGTCGTCCATGGCCTCGGAGTTGTGGCGCTGGCACCAGCCCTCGCTGATCACGTTGCAGGCCGCGGCGGCGTTGTGCACGATGGCCTGCAGGTCCTTGGGCAGCTTGGCCCAGGCGGCCTTGTTGATCATCAGCTCCGACACCGTCGACGACTCATGCCAGCCGGTGGTGTAGTAGTACTTGGCCGCCTTGTGCAGGCCCAGGCGGCGGTCGATGTAGGGGACGACGAATTCGGCCGCGTCGATCACGCCGCGTTCCTGC
>CAYPDO010001099.1:0-1284 GCA_964409495.1 uncultured Bordetella sp. | reverse complement strand
CCGCGAGGCGGTGGAGCGTTTTGTGCAGACCGTGCAGGTGGTCATCAACCGCCACGACATCCTGCGCACCGCGGTGCTGTGGGAGGGCCTGGCCCAGCCGGTGCAGGTGGTGCTGCGCCAGGCCACGCTGGCACTGGAAGAGCTGCACTTCGACGCGAGCCGTGAAGCCGACATCGCCACCCAGCTGCAAGCCCGGCTGGACCCGCAGCAGCACCGCATTGCGCTGAACCGCGCGCCGCTGCTGCGCATGCACCTGGCGCACGATGCGGCCAGCGGCCGCTGGCTGCTGCACATCCTGGCCCACCACCTGGCCATCGACCACACCACGCTGGAACTGCTGGTGCAGGAGGCCGAGCTGATCGAGCAGGGCCGCCAGGATGAGTTGGCCAAGCCCATGCCCTTCCGCAACTTCGTCGCCCAGGCGCGCCTGGGCGTCAGCCAGGCCGAGCACGAAGCCTTCTTCGGTGAACTGCTGGGCGACATCACCGAGCCCACCGCGCCCTTCGGCCTGCTCAATGTGCAGGGCGATGGTCGCGGCGTGGCCGAGGCCGAGCGGGTGCTGCCCGGCGCGCTGGCGCAGGCCGTGCGCCAGCAGGCGCGCCGCCTGGGCGTCAGCGCGGCCAGCCTGATGCACCTGGCCTGGGCCCTGGTGGTGGCCCGCACCAGCGGGCGCGACGACGTGGTCTTCGGCACCGTGATGTTCGGCCGCATGCAGGGTGGCGAGCATGCCGACCGCGTGATGGGCATGTTCATCAACACGCTGCCGCTGCGCCTGAACATCGGCACGCAAGGCGTGCAGCAGGCCCTGCGCCAGACGCACCAGCTGCTCGCGCGGCTGCTGCGCCATGAGCACGCGCCGCTGGCGCTGGCCCAGCGCTGCAGCGGCGTGGCCGCACCGGCCCCGCTGTTCAGCGCGCTGCTGAACTACCGCCACAGCCCCGGCCTGGCCGAGGGCGACGTGGACGCCGGCGACGAGCCGCACGACCCCGATCAGGCCGAGGTGCTGAGCGGGCATGAGCGCACCAACTACCCGTTCGTGCTGTCGGTCGATGATCTGGGCGAGGGCTTCAAGCTCAGCGCCCAGGTGCAGGGCGGCGTGGCGGCCGATCGCGTGTGCGACTACATGCACACGGCGGTGGCCGATCTGGTTCACGCGCTTGCCGAAGCTCCCGAGCAGGCGCTGAGCAAGCTCAGCATCCTGCCGCCGGCCGAGCGCGACCTGCTGCTCAACACCTGGAACCAGAGCACTGCGCCGTACGAGGCGCAACGCTGCACGCATGAACT
>CAYPDO010001098.1:0-1308 GCA_964409495.1 uncultured Bordetella sp. | reverse complement strand
GCAGGGCGACCCGTACCTGCTGCCCAGCCTGTACGGCTTTGCCAGCCGCGAGGCGCTGATGCAGCTGGTCGAGGCGCTGCAGGGCGTGGTGGACCGCCACGACATCCTGCGCACCGCGGTGGTGTGGAAGGCGCTGGCCCAGCCGGTGCAGGTGGTGTGCCGCCAGGTGCGCTTGCCGGTCGAGGAGCTGAGCTTTGATGCCGCTGCGGGCGACATCGCCACGCAGATGCAGGCGCGGCTGGATCCCGCGGGTTTGCGCATCCCCGTGCACCAGGCGCCGCTGCTGCGCCTGCACATCGCGCACGACCCGGCCCATGCCAACGGCCAGGGCCGCTGGCTGCTGCACGTGCTGGCGCACCATCTGGCGCTGGACCACACCACGCTGGACCTGGTGATCGCCGAGGCCCGGCTCATCGAGCGGGGCCGCCAGGCTGAGCTGGCCGAGCCCCTGCCGTTCCGCAACTTCGTCACGCAGGCGCGCCTGGGCGTCAGCCAGGCCGAGCACGAGGCCTTCTTCACCGAACTGCTGGGCGACATCGACGAGCCCACCGCCCCGTTCGGCCTGCTCGATGTGCAGGGCGATGGCCGCGGCATGGCCGAGGCCGATCTGGTTCTGCCGCCCGAGCTGGCGCTGGGCGTGCGCCAGCACGCGCGCCGGCTGGGCATCAGCGCGGCCAGCCTGATGCACCTGGCCTGGGGCCTGGTGCTGGCGCAGGCCAGCGGGCGCGAGCAGGTGGTGTTCGGCACGGTGATGTTCGGCCGCATGCAGGGTGGCGAACACGCCGACCGCGTGATGGGCATGTTCATCAACACCCTGCCCATCCGGCTGGGTCTGGGTGGGCAGACGCTGCGGCAGGCGCTGCGGCACACGCACCAGCTGCTGGCCCGGCTGCTGCGCCACGAGCACGCGCCGCTGGCACTCGCCCAGCGCTGCAGCAGCGTGGCCGCACCGGCGCCGCTGTTCAGCGCCCTGTTGAACTACCGCCACAGCCCCGGCATGACCGAAGGGCAGGGCGAAAGCCGTGGCGACGCGCCGGGCGACGGCGCCGCCATCGAGGTGCTGGGCGGCCGCGAGCACACCAACTACCCGCTGTGCCTGGACGTGGACGACCTGGGCGAGGGCTTCCTGCTGACGGCGCAGGTCGACCGCAGCATCGACCCGGCCCGCGTGTGCGCCTACATGGCCCAGGCCGTGCAGGCCCTGGTGCAGGCACTCGATGCCGGCACCGACCCCGCCGTGTCTGCGCTCACCGTGCTGCCCGCCGACGAACGCGCGCAGGTGCTCTACGGCTGGAACCAGACCGCGCG
>CAYPDO010001097.1:0-1312 GCA_964409495.1 uncultured Bordetella sp. | reverse complement strand
GCGGGCGCGCTCCCAGTGGCGGCGCACGGTGCGGTCGGTCACGCCCATGGCCTGCGCGATCTCGAGATCGGTGAAGCCGCCGAAGTAGCGCATCTCGACCACGCGCACCAGGCCGGCGTCGATCTGGGCCAGGGTCTGCAGGGCCTCGTGCACGGCCTCGGCCTCGTCGGCGTCGCGGTCTGACACGGCCGCGTCGCGGGTGTCGAGCGTGAGGTGCTCGGCGCCGCCGCCACGCCGCTCGGTGCGTCGGCGGCGGATGAAGTCGATGACCACATGGCGCATGGTGGTGGCGGCATAGGCCATGAAGTGCTCGCGGTCGTTGAAGCGCGCCTCGGTGTCGCGCTGCATGCGCAGGTAGGCCTCGTTGACCAGGGCCGAGGTGTCGAGCAGGGTGTTGCGCCCACCCGATGCCAGGCGCGAGCGCGCCAGCCGGCGCAGATCGCGGTAGAGGTTCGGAAACAGCTCCTGCGCCGACATCGGCAAGCCATGATCCGTGGAGATGGCGCTGGCATTCATGCCGAAACCCCGCTGGCGCAGACCGCGCCCCCGATCCATCAAGCCGTGAATGCTAGACCGCATCGCGCTGGCCATGCATTCCCAAGGGCCACAGGGAAATAACACACAGGATCGGTTGCCAGCGGCGGCACACGCATCAAGACAGACGCCGCGCGACGTGCTAGGCACGCGCGCGGCACACCGCGCCGGGCCGGGCCGCCAGACGGCGCGCCGCCGCTCAGCCCAGGGGCGGCAGCGGCTTGGGGTCGAGGTCCAGGTCCACGCGCTGGCGCTGCAGCGCGAAGCCGCTGCCGGTGTCGCGCACCTCGTAGAGCTTGCCGCGCGCGGCCTTGAACGGGCGGTGCAGCACCAGCAGCCACTGCTGCGCAAAGCTGCGGAACAGCATGCCGTGGCCCGAGCCGCGGCCCAGCCACTTGGGCCCCTGCGTCCAGGGCCCGAACAGCTCGCCCGAGGGCGCCTGCGCCACGGTCTGGAAGTAGCCGTCGTCACCCCAGCTCGACCACAGCATGTGCAGGCTGCCGTCGCCGCTGCGGTAGAGCTGCGGCCCGTCGGTGACCACCGCGCCGATGCCCTGCTGCGGCAGGGCATGGGGCGAGGCATCACCGCGGAACAGCACCCGCGGCGGTGCTGCGGCCGGCCGGTGCCAGGCGCCCCGTCCGGGCCGGTGTCGGGCAGGGTCATGCGCCCGTTGTGCAGCGTGACGAAGAGCACCCAGCGGCCCTGCCGCCAGTAGGTCTGGCCGGCCGCGTCGGCCACGATCCACGGATCGTGCAGCGGCATCTGCGGCAGCGTGAGC
>CAYPDO010001096.1:0-1318 GCA_964409495.1 uncultured Bordetella sp. | reverse complement strand
GTCGACAGCTTCGTAGAGGCGATGCACGCCCTTGTGCGTCGGCCCCAGCCAGCCGCTTCGAGGTGCCGCGTTTCCGTCCGAACTTCGTGATCGAGACGGACGAGGCCGATGGGTTCGTCGAGAACGGTTGGAACGGGCGCACGCTGAGCATCGGCGTGGTCACCCAGGTCATCGATTCGCCGTTCTACGGCGGGGCGCTGCGCGGCATCGAGGATGTGCTGCAGCTGGCCGGCTACAGCCCGCTGTTCGTCAGCGGCCACTGGACGGCCGGCGACGAGGCGCGCTGCATCGAGATGCTGCGCGCGCGCCGGGTCGATGGGCTGATCCTGCTGGACGGCCGCATCACCGATCCGGCCGTCAGGGCGCTGGCGCGCCAGCTGCCGGTGGTGGTGACCGGCCGCACGCTGAAGGCGCCGGGCCTGTGCTCGCTGGCCTTCGACAACCTGCAGGGCGCGCGCCTGGCCACCGAGCATCTGCTGGCGCTGGGCCACCGCCGCATCGCCTTCATCGGTGGCGACCCCGAGCACCCCGATGCCCAGGTGCGCGAGCAGGGCTGGCGCAGTGCGCTGGCCGCGGCCGGCATCACGCCCGACGAGGCCCTGCTGCAGCACGGCCACTACATCGAGGACGGCGGCCTGCGCGCGATGGAGCGCCTGCTCGACAGCGGCCGGCCCTTCAGCGCGGTGTTTGCCGCGAACGACCAGATGGCCTATGGCGCGGCGCTGGCCCTGCACCGGCGCGGCCTGCAGGTGCCGCAGCACATGTCGCTGGTGGGCTTCGACGACGTCACCACGTCGCAGTACACGCTGCCGCCGCTGTCGAGCGTGCGCCAGCCGGTGGTGGAACTGGGCCGCCGCTCGGCCGAGGCGATTCTTGACCTGATCGCCGGGCGCAAGCCCACGGCCGAGCTGTCGGCGCCGGTGATGGTGGTGCGCGAGTCGAGCGCTCCGCTGCGCTGAGCGCGCACGCGCCGGGCGCGGCAAATGCGCCGCGATCGGCGCCCAGTTCAGCGCTTGGCGTGGCCGGGCGGCTGCACACAATCAGCACGCGGTTCCTTCGTGGGAAGCCTGCCCGTGCCCCGGCACCGGCGCAGTCCCGGCGCAGTACGAACCTCCGCACCGCCTTCGGTCGACAACCCACTTGTCCAAGGAGCGTGCGCATGCGCGTCAACCTGCCCGTCACGCAGCGGGAGTACCCGTTTCCGACCGGCGAGACCCTGGTCTCCACCACCGACCTGCAAGGTCGCATCCTCTACTGCAACACGGCCTTCGTGCTGGTGAGCGGTTTCACGCGCGACGAGCTGCTGGGCCAGCCGCAC
>CAYPDO010001095.1:0-1322 GCA_964409495.1 uncultured Bordetella sp. | reverse complement strand
GTCTCGCCCAGCGCGCCGGCCACCACCGCATCGGCCTGCAGCGCGGCCAGCGCCTCGCCCAGGTGCTGCGGCAGCGTGGCCAGGCCGCGCGCACGGATCTCGGCCGGCGGCAGCGCGAACAGGTCGTCGTCCACCGCGGCGGGCAGGGCCAGGCCGCGGTCGATGCCGTCCAGCCCGGCGGCGATCAGGCCGGCGCTGGCCAGGTAGGGGTTGGCCGCAGCATCGGGCAGGCGCCATTCAAAGCGGCCGTGCAAGGTGCGCAGCAGCGCCGTGCGGTTGTTGCGGCCATGCGCCACGAAGGCCGGCGCCCAGCTGGTGCCCGAGCGGCATTCGCCGACCACCAGGCGCTTGTAGGAGTTGACCGTGGGCGCCGCCAGCGCGGTGAGCGCGGCCGAATGCGCCAGCACGCCGGCGGCAAACTGCTCGCCCAGCGGCGAGAGCAGGGCCGCACTGTCCACCGAGCCATCGCGCCGGTGCGGCACGAACAGGTTGCGCTCGTCGCGGTGCTGGGCCTGCCACAGCGACACATGCAGGTGCATGCCGCTGCCCGGCTGGTCGGCAAAGGGCTTGGGCATCATCGAGAAGCTCATGCCGCGCTCCTCGGCCAGGGCCTGGGCCGCCAGCTTGAACAGCATCAGGTGGTCGGCACTGGCGATGGCCTCGCCGAAGCCGAAGTTCACCTCGTACTGGCCTTGCGCGTCTTCGTGGTCGAGCTGCAGCACATCCAGCCCGCAGGCCTCCAGCGCCAGCTGCAGCGCGCGCAGGAAGTCTCGCTGGCGCGGCAGGCTCTTCAGGTCGTAGCTGGGCTTGTCGAGCCGGTCTTCGTCGTCGGCGGGGTGCCAGTGGCCGGCGCCGTCGCGCTTGAGCAGGAAGAACTCGGGCTCGATACCGGTGCGCAGCTGCCAGCCGCGCTCGGCCAGCCGCGCCACCTGGCGGCGCAGCACCTGGCGCGGGCAGGCGTCGAAGGGCTGGCCGTCGACGAAGCCCTCGCACACGATGCGCGCATAGCCCGGCATCCAGGGCAGGGCGGTGGCGGTGCTGGCCGCGCCACGCGCCCAGAACTCCGAGCGCGGACCGGTGCGCGGCAGGCCGGTGCCGGTGATCGACGGGCCCGAGAAGCCGGCCCCCTCGGTGAGCAGGTCGTCCAGGTGGGCCAGCGGCACGTACTTGCCCTTGGCCACGCCCAGCACATCGGTGAACTGGGCGATCAGCGTGTGCACGCCCTGGGCCGCCAGGCATTCGCGCAGGTCTTTCATCGTCTTCTCCCTGGCCGCCAATGGGCACAGTGCCAGAACAGTATCGACCCAAGCCAGCAGCCGCCG
>CAYPDO010001094.1:0-1322 GCA_964409495.1 uncultured Bordetella sp. | reverse complement strand
GCGGCCAGGTGCTGGACGGAGGGCAGGGTCTGGAGGGTGTCGGCGAAGGCCATGGGGCTGGACAGCGGTGGTGGGAACGAGGGGCGAGACTGTAGCGGGCCGGTACGGCCCGGCGCGCGATCATGCTGGCCAATAATTGCGCCGCCAAGGCTTCGACGCATGGACCCGCAGACCATCATCTTCCTGCTTGCGCTCAACCTGATCTCGGTGGGCACGCTGCTGGCGCTGATCGGCCGCCGCATGGACGAGTCGCAGGGCATGCGCGGCTTTGCGGGTGGCTCGGTGCTGTTTGGCCTGGCCTATCTGCTGCGGCTGGCCAGCGGCCACCAGCACACCAGCCTGGCCAGCCTGGCGCCCGATGCGCTGATGGTGCTGGCAGCGCTGCTGTTCGTCACCGGACTGCGCCAGTTTGTCGGGCTGTCGGCGCTGCGCGTGCGAGTGCTGGGCGCCAGCACGGCGGCCTTCGTGCTGCTGTGGCTGCTGGCCTGGCTGGCCTGGCAGGACGTGGGCCGGCATCTGGCGCTGAACGCCGCGCTGGCCATCAACTACCTGCTGCTGGCCGCGATGGCCATGCGCGGCATCCAGCGGGTGCAGGGCGACATGCGCCTGTCGCTGGTGGTGCTGGCCGGGGTCATCGGCCTGCTCGGCCTGGCCACCGCGGCGCGCGCCGGGGTGGCGCTGAGCGCGGGGGTGACACCGCTGTTCGGCGGCACGCTGGCGGGGTTCTACTACGGCTACTCCACCTTCGTCAGCGTGGTGCTGGGGCCCAACATCCTGTGGATGGTGTTCCTGCGCCTGAACGGCCGGCTGCAGCAGCTGGCCACGCACGATCCGCTGACCGGCCTGCTGAACCGCCATGGCCTGGACGAGGCCTTGCAGCGGCACTTTGCGGCGCGCCCGCCGGCAGCCCTGGTGCTGTGCCAGTTCGACATCGACCACTTCAAGCGCATCAACGACCAGCATGGCCATGCCGCCGGCGATGCCGTGCTGCGTGGCGTGGCGGGCGCTCTGGCAACGCAGGTGCGGGGCAGCGACTTCGTGGCCCGGCTGGGGGGTGAGGAGTTCGTGGTGGGCTGCGTTGGCGGCGCCCAGGCGGCATGGGCCCTGGCCGAGCGCGTGCGCCAGGCGGTGGCCGCGCAATGCCATGCCAATCCGCCCGGCCAGCCGCTGCGCTGCACGCTGAGCGCCGGCGTGTCACCGCCGTTCAGCGAACCCGGGCACTGGGAGGCCGCGCTGCGGCTGGCCGACCAGGCGCTGTACCGCGCCAAGTCGGAGGGCCGCAACACGGTGCGGGTGGCCGGGCCGGTGCCGGCGTGGCTGCC
>CAYPDO010001093.1:0-1322 GCA_964409495.1 uncultured Bordetella sp. | reverse complement strand
TGGCGGAACTCGGCCGCGGTGGCGGTGGGGTCGTCGGGCGTCTGGCTGAAGCGGGGATCGGGGCAGAAGAAACCCAGCGTGTTGTAGCCCCAGTAGTTGCTGGCGCCGCGCTGGGCCAGGCCGGCCTCGTCGAGGTGGTAATGCACCGGCAGCAGGCTCAGGCTGGTGACGCCCAGGCGCTTGAAGTGCGCGATGGCCGCCGGATGCGCCAGGCCGGCATAGGTGCCGCGCAGCGCGGGCGGGATGTCCGGGTGCTGCATCGAGAAGCCGCGCACATGCACCTCGTAGAGCACCAGGTCGGCCGGCGCCACGCGGGGATGGTGGTTGGCGGCCGGCGCCGGCGGCGGTGGAACCCGCGCCTTCAGCGCCTGCACGGCGTTGTCGCGCTTGTCGACACTGCGCGTGCCCTCGGGGTGGCCCATCTCGTAGCCATGGTGCTCGGGCGCCCAGCGGAAGCGGCCGACGATCTCGCGTGCGCACGGGTCCAGCAGCAGCTTGTGCGGGTTGAAGCGGTGGCCGTGTTCGGGCTGGTAGGGGCCGTGGGCGCGCAGGCCGTACACCAGGCCCGGCCCCACACCGGGCAGGAAGCCGTGCCACAGCCCGTCGTGCGGGCCGTGCAGCGGGTAGCGGCGCAGCTCGCGCACGCCGCCGCCATCGAACACGCACAGGTCGATGCGCTGCGCATGCTGCGAGAACACCACGAAGTTCACACCGCCATCACGGGCCAGCGCGCCCATGGGCTCGTGGCGGCCTTCTTCCATCGTCTCGGGCAGTGCGGTCATGGCGAATCAGGCGAAGCGGGAACCAGGAACAGCGTGGCCAGCGGCGGCAGGGTGAGCGTGACCGACTGCATGCGCCCATGCGCCGGCTGCGGCCGCACCGGCAAGGGCGCGCCACCATTGCCCAGGTTGCTGCCGCCGTAGTGGGCCGAATCGGTGTTCAGCACCTCCTGCCAGGCGGCCACGCCTTCGGGCACGCCCAGGCGCCAGCCCTCGCGCGGCACCGGCGTGAGGTTGCTGACCACGATCACCTGGCCGCCCTGCCCGTCGCGCCGCACCCAGGCCAGCACCGATTCGTCGGCCGCATCGGCGCTGATCCACTCGAAGCCGGCGGCCTCGGCATCCAGCCTGTGCAGCGCGGGCTGGGCGCGCAGCAGCCGGTTCAGGTCGCCCACCAGGCGCTGCACGCCGGCATGGCGCGCATCGCCCAGCAGGTGCCAGGGCAGCTCGGTGTCGTGGTTCCATTCGCCGGGCTGCGCAAACTCCTGGCCCATGAACAGCAGCTTCTTGCCCGGGTGGCCCCACATGAAGCCGTAGTAGGCG
>CAYPDO010001092.1:0-1329 GCA_964409495.1 uncultured Bordetella sp. | reverse complement strand
CCAGGAGATCCTGGTGGCCGACGAGCCCGAGGCCTTTGCCGCGGCCATCGCGCGCTTGTTCGACGATGCGGCGCTGTGGTGCGCCATGTCGCAGGCCGGCCGGCAGTTCATCGAACGCCACTTCGGCATGGCGGCAGTGCAGGCCAGGCTCGACGAGGCCTTCGGCGAACTGGCCTGGATGCCGCCGCCGGCCACCGGTGGCCTGGCACGGCCGCTGCAGGCCGCGCGCCTGGTGGCCCGCGACCTGCTCGACGAGCATGTGATGTGGCGCCTGCGGCGCCCGTGAGCCGCAGCGCCAGCTTCAGACCATGGGCAGCCGTGCAGCCATGCCATTGAGCCTGACGATCGAGTCGCTGTTCGCGCCGGACGATGCGGCGCCGGGCGAGATCCGCTGCGTCACCCACGTGGGCGAGGGGCCGATCACCTGGCGCCTGCCGGCCGGCTACACCCTGGGCGCCCAGGCCGGCGGCGGGCACCTGGCCCGCCATGCCGCCGAGCCGCAGGCGCATGCCGCGTACTGGATTCCGGTGGGTTCGCGTGCCGTGGCGCGCGATGCCCATGGCCGCCTGCTCAGCGTGGCGCCGCAGGCGCCGGTGGCGCTGGATGTGCAGCAGGGCGGCCTGGGCCTCACCGTGCCGGCTGCGGCCGCGCCGCTGGAAACCGTGGTCTGGCGTCTGCCGCCCGGCATGGCGCTGCCGGCGGCCGGCACGCTGGAGCGCGCACGCTGGTTCATGCTGGGCTCGCACACCGTGGTGGCCGGCCGGGCCGATGTCTACCAGCACCTGGTGTCGGGCACGGTGTTCGAGAACCGCAAGGCCTGGCCCAACGACTGGCGCGTGTTCTCCGAGAACGACGGCCATGCGCTGCACCTCACGCTGCAGGGCCTGGCCCGGGCCAGCGGCGATGCCATGCTGCACGCACTGCGCCGCCAGGTGCTGGAGGCCGTGCTGGCGCGCCAGTCCGACGACGGCGGCTACCGCCATGGCGAGTGGACCCAGCTGATGGAGTCGCACTACCGCCTGCACTGCAGCGCCATGCACCTGATGATGGACGCGCTGGACGAGGCGCCCGAGCCGCGCGTCGAGCAGGCGCTGCGCCGTGCGGCGGCCTATCTGGCCAAGCAGTCGGTGCCGCTGTCCTTCGGCCACTGGCTGCTGCACGACGAGCTGGAACACTCGCTCGAGGCCATCCGCCAGAGCCCGCTGCGCTGGGTGCCCAGCCGCGCCTTCGGCAAGGCCGAATCCAACATGCTGGTGCTCAACTCGCACCTCGATGGCATGGTGGCGCTGGCGCGTTATGCCGAGATCACCGGCGATGTGCAGTACGCGC
>CAYPDO010001091.1:0-1342 GCA_964409495.1 uncultured Bordetella sp. | reverse complement strand
CGGTTGATGCGGCGCAGCAGCTCCTGGCGCGGTGGCTCGGTCACGCGGGCCAGCTGCAGCAGCGGCTCGGGTGTCTGCGGCGCGTTGGCATAGGCCACGGCGGCGGCCAGCACCTTCTTGGGGTCGGGCGAGAAGTCGCGCGCCAGATGCTCGAAGAAGCGGTCGAGCAGCGGATGGCGCGGCGTTTCCAGCAGCGGTTCCAGCCGGGCCAGGATGGCGCGGGCGATGGCCGGGCCGTTGGCCTCGCCGTCTTCCGACAGCAGGCGGCGGCAATCCTGCAGCAGCGGGCGCAGCGCGCGGTCGGCCTCGGTGCGGGCGCTGCGGGCGGGCGGGGTGTCAACCGGCATGGTGTTCGTCTTGTTCATGCTGCTGCAGTGCCTTCAGCGCGGCCAGCTGGGCCATCAGGTGGTCGTGCATGGCGCGGCCGGCGCGCTCGGCGTCGCCACCGCGCATGGCCGCGATCAGCACACGGTGCTCGTTGATCGAGTCCTGCAGCCGGCCCGGCAGCGTGAGCTGGCGGCCGCGCCACAGGCGCATGAAGCGGCGCAGGTCGCCGGTGGCGCGGTCGAGCCAGCGGTTGGCCGCCAGCTGCTGCACACGGGTGTGGAAGTCGTGGTTGGCGCGGTAGTAGCCGTCGAGATCGCCACTGGCCGCGTGCCGCTCGAGCTGATCGTGCAGCTGCTGCAGCTGGGCCAGATCGGCCGGCGTGGCGCGGCGCGTGGCCTCCAGCGCGCAGCGGCCCTCCAGCATGGCCATCACCGGAAACAGCTGCTCGGCATCGGCATCGCCCAGCTCGGTGACACGCGCGCCGCGCCGCGGCACCCAGTCGACCAGGCCTTCGGATGCCAGCACCTTGAGCGCCTCGCGCACCGGCGTGCGGCTGATCTGCCACTGCGCGGCCAGTGCGTTCTCGTCGATGTAGCTGCCAGGGGCCAGCTCGCGGTCGAACACCATGGCGCGCAGCCGGGCCGCCACGCCATCGTGCATCGACACACCACGCAGGGGCACGGCATCGCTCATCGTCGTTCGATCGTAATGCTGTAATTACAAAATCACCATGGTGTTCACCCGCCCTTGAACTTGGGATGCGCGCAGCACGAGGCAGGGGATCTGCGCAACGCAGAATCGCCGCGGCGGCCACGTCGCCGCACTCCAACCCACCTCATCTGCCGACTGCGCCAAGGAAGTAGCCATGCGTCGTGTTCCGCCCAACGATCCGATCCCCGTTCCGGCCGCCGACGCCGCGCCACCGCAGCCCGCGCGCCGCCGCCTGATGGCCGGCGGTGCCGCCGCGCTGGCGGCGGCCGGCCTGGGCGCCGCACGCACGGCCGCGGCGCAGACC
>CAYPDO010001090.1:0-1343 GCA_964409495.1 uncultured Bordetella sp. | reverse complement strand
AGGGTGGCCACCAGCAGCAGCACGCCCAGCGTGTACAGCGGCACGGCCAGGGCCTGCAGGCGCTGCGGCGGCACCTGGGCGGCCAGCAGCATCACCAGTGCGCCGATGAGCATGTTGCGGCCGTGATCGGCAAAACGTGTGCCGTGGTCGAAGCCCACCGAGTACATGGTCAGCAGGCCCAGGCCGGCCAGCATCAGCACCACCACGGCCAGCGGGCCGTCAAAACCGCCCAGCACCGGCCTGGCGCGCTGCCACAGGCTGGGACGCTCGAACACGATGCTCATCGCGAGGCTCCGGTGCGGGTGGCGGATGCGGCGGCCGGGGGCGGCGCTGCGGCCGATGCAGCCGATGCAGCCGATGCAGCGGCCGCCGCAGCGCCGGCCTGGCCGGGCAGCGGAATGTCGCTGGCGCGGCGCGGCGTGCCGATCGGGGCGGTGCTCTGGCCCTGGCGCGTGGCGGCGATGTCTTCGGCGCTGGGCCACTGGCCTTGCAGCACATAGTCGAACACGCGGCGCGCAATGGGTGCGGCAGCCTGCGCGCCGAAGCCGGCGTTCTCGACGATCAGCGCCAGCGCCACCTGCGGCGCCTCGGCCGGCGCGTAGGCCATGTACAGCGCATGGTCACGCAGGTGCTCGGCCAGCTTGGCGGCGTTGTACTTCTCGCCCTGCTTGATGGCCACCACCTGGGCCGTGCCGGTCTTGCCGGCGGCCTGGTAGGGCGCGCCGCGGAACGAACTGGCCGAGGTGCCCTCGACGTTCACGCCCACGAGCGCGCGGCGGATCACCTCCAGATGGTCGGCGCGGATGGGCACCGGTGGCAGCGCCTCGGTGCCCACCGGGCGGGCGCTGCCCGAGACCACATCCACCACCTGGCGCACCAGGTGCGGCCGGTGGCGCTGGCCGCCGGCGGCCAGCGTGGCCGTGGCGTGCGCCAGTTGCAGGATGGTGTAGTTGTTGTAGCCCTGGCCGATGCCGATCGAGATGGTCTCGCCGGCATACCAGCGCTTCTGCTCGGGCTTGCGGTAGGCGCGTTTCTTCCAGTCGGTGGAGGGCAGTACGCCGCGCACCTCGCCGTCGAGGTCGATGCCGGTGATCTGTCCGAAGCCGAAGGGCGCCATCTGCTCGGCGATCAGGTCCACGCCCATCTCGTTGGCCAAGACGTAGTAGTAGGTGTCGCAGCTCTGCACGATGGAGCGGTACATGTCGACGATGCCGTGGCCGCCCTCCTTGTCGTCGCGGAAGCGGTGGTTGCCGAAGTTGAAGGAGCCGGGGTCGGCAATGGCCTGCTGCGGCGTGCGCTTGCCGGTGGCCAGCGCCGCCAGCGACATGAAGGGCTTGTAGGTG
>CAYPDO010001089.1:0-1343 GCA_964409495.1 uncultured Bordetella sp. | reverse complement strand
ATGGCCTTGACCAGGTCATTGAGTTCCATGACGGTCATGCTGTCCATCGCGGCCAGGAAAGCGTCTTTGTCGAATGCCATTTGGGTTACCTGTGAAATGTGGATTGATTGAACGGTTGCGGCGTCCGCGCGTCAGGCGGCGGGCGCTTCGGCGGCAGCGCCGCCCTTCTTCTCGGCGACGGCGGCGATGACGCCGGCCATGCGCTGGATCGGCGACTTCAGCAAGCCAGCCACCTGGGCGATCAGCACTTCGCGGCTCGGGATGGATGCCAGGGACTTGAGCCCGTTGACGTCCAGCGCCTTGCCGGCGTAAGCACCGCCCTTGATGACGAGCTTGTCGTTGCCCTTGGCGAAGTCGGCGATGACTTTCGCCGCGGCCACCGGATCCTCGGAAAAACCGTAGATCAGGGGACCGGCCATGGTCTCCGCGGCCACCTCGAACGGGGTGCCGGCGACGGCGCGACGGGCCAGGGTGTTCTTCAGCACGTGAAGATACACACCCTTGGCACGCGCTTCGACGCGCAGCTTGTTCAGGTGTTCGACGGTGAGGCCACGGTACTCGGCCAGCGCGAGCGTCTGGGACTTGGCGGCTTGCGCCGACACGTCCGCGACCACGGCCGCTTTCTCGTTGCGATTGAGACTCAAAGGTCTGCTCCTCACTAAAACGCACCGGCAGCCCGGCTGTTGCCAGCCCGACCCCCGGCGCACCCGGGTTGCAGCGACCAAACCTTCCGGCATCCGACCACCACCGCGCACACGGCGCGGCGACTGTCCAACTCCTTCAGGCGGGACCGCCATCTGCGCTGGCCACGCGGGACATGTCCCCACGCGATTAGGCAGCCGCAGCCGGCTGCACCAGCGGTCTTGGATGGCCCGCCCACAGCACTGCTGCCCCAGGCGGCCCACCAATCTTGATCAGCCGGCGCGCAAGACCTTCGCGCCGGCCGAATTCAGCATGCTCAGCTGGCGGCGACCGTCTGCAGGTCGACGCGCACGCCCACGCCCATGGTCGACGACACGGCCAGCTTGCGCAGGTACACGCCCTTGCTGGTGGCCGGCTTCGACTTGTTCAGGGCGTCCAGCAGCGCGCTCAGGTTGCCCTTGAGCTTGTCGTTGTCGAACGAGCGACGGCCGATGGTGCCGTGGATGATGCCGGCCTTGTCGACGCGGTACTGCACCTGGCCGGCCTTGGCGTTCTTCACCGCGGTGGCCACATCGGGCGTCACGGTGCCGACCTTCGGGTTCGGCATCAGGCCGCGCGGGCCCAGGATCTGGCCCAGGGTACCGACGATGCGCATCGTGTCGGGCGAGGCGATCACGATGTCGAAGGTCAGGTTGCCGGCG
>CAYPDO010001088.1:0-1345 GCA_964409495.1 uncultured Bordetella sp. | reverse complement strand
CGAGCGGCGGCTGCCGTCCATCACGAACAGGCCCTTGGCGGCAAAGCCGCAGCGCGCCATCAGCGCCTGCACGCGGCTTTTCAGCGCCTCGTCGGCCAGCGGCTCGAACTTGTTGAACAGCGGCGCGATCAGCGTCGGGAAGATCACCATCACCGCCAGGTTGAAGCCCATCCACGCGCCCCAGGCCCACAGCCACCACAGGCTGCCGGTGGCGCCCATGATCCACAGGATCAGCGCCGCCAGCGGCAGGCCGATGATCGCGCCCACCAGCAGGCCCTTGGCGGCATCGGCCAGCCACAGCCCGAAGCTGGTGCGGTTGAAGCCGAAACGCTGCTCGAGGCGGAAGGTGCTGTACAGCTCGAAGGGCAGATCCAGCAGCGCGCCGATCAGCGTGAAGGCGCCCAGCAGCGCCAGCTGGTAGGCCAGGTTGCCCCAGCGCGGCTGCACGGCTTCCAGCACGGCCAGGTTCAGCGCGTCCAGCCCGCCCAGCAGCGTCCAGCCCAGCAGCACGGCGCTGCCGAAGGCCGCTGACAGCAGCCCGAGCCGGCCCTTGGCCAGCGTGTAGTCGGCCGCGCGCTGGTGCGCGGCCAGGCTCACCGTGCCGGCAAAGGCCGCCGGCACCTGGGCGCGGTGCTGTGCCACATGGCGCATCTGGCGGGTGGCCAGCCACAGACGGGTGGCCAGCGAGAGCACCAGCGCGGTGGCGAACAGCAAGGTGAGCGGCATCGGAAGGCAGGCCGGGGCGCGTGGCCCGCGACAGGGCGGCGGAACAGGGCAGCAAGTGTAGGGCTGCGACAATCCGGCCATGAGCACCCCCGACAACGCCCCTGCCGCCATCCCCGCTGCCGATGCCGCGCCCGCCGCGCTGGCCTGCAGCGAGCACAACCTGATCTGGATCGACCTGGAGATGACCGGCCTGTCGCCGTTCACCGACCGCATCATCGAGATCGCGGTGGTGGTCACCGACCCGCAGCTCACGGTGCGGGTGGAGGGCCCGGTGATCGCCATCCACCAGAGCGACGCCGTGCTCGACGGCATGGACAACTGGAACAAGGGCACCCATGGCAAGAGCGGCCTGATCGACCGCGTGAAGGCCAGCACCGTGGACGAGGCCGCTGCCCAGGCCCAGGTGATCGCGTGGCTGAAGGCCTACGTGCCCAAGGGCAAGAGCCCGATGTGCGGCAACTCGATCTGCCAGGACCGGCGCTTCCTCGCCAAGGACATGCCGGGACTGGAGGCCTTTTTCCACTACCGCAACCTGGACGTCAGCACGCTGAAGGAACTGGCCAAGCGCTGGAAGCCCGCCGTGCTGGACGGCTTCAGGAAGGCCCAGGCCCACACCGCG
>CAYPDO010001087.1:0-1347 GCA_964409495.1 uncultured Bordetella sp. | reverse complement strand
GATGATCCAGACGTAGTCGCTGTGCTTGGCGCCATGCTCGCGGCCCGACTCTTCGGCCAGGATGCCGTGGCCGGGATAGGCCTCGAGCAGGGTCTCGATGATCCCGGCCTCGGCCGCGCGGTCGACCTCGCTGACGAAGTCGTTCGGCCCCTGGGAGGTGACCTTCAGCAAGTCCAGATCCTGCGAACCCCGGTTGATGATCGCGCCAGCCGCACGGGCGGCCTTGATCGCGATGTTGAGCATGGGGTGCAGGGATTGCGACATGGAAGATCCTGGAAAGCCTGGCGCGCCGTGGATCGCACGGGCGGACCGGAAGGAGAGGGGGCCGACAAAAGGAAAGAGCGTTCGCCCGGGTGAGCGCCGACAATCATCGGCCCTGCCCACCCACGAAAACCCGCATTTTAGCCGCCCGTGACCGCCGACACCGATACCCCGCCGTTGCAGCCACCCGTGAATGGCACACGTTTCGTGCTGGTGCGCACCAGCCACCCGGGCAACGTGGGCGCCGCCGCCCGGGCCATGAAGGTGATGGGCTTTGCCGATCTGGTGCTGGTGCAGCCGCGTTTTGACGATGTGCTGAGCCAGGAAGAGACGGTGGCCATGGCCAGCGGCGCGGCCGACATCCTGGCGCGTGCGCGCATCGTGGCCACGCTGGACGACGCGCTCGCCGGCGTCACCCATGCCTGCGCCACGGCGATGACGCCGCGCGACTTCGGCCCGCCCACCTTCGCGCCGCGCGAGCACTTCGCCCGCCTGGCGGCGGCCGATGCCACCGGCCATGGCCAGGCCGTGGCCTTCGTCTTCGGCAGCGAGCGTTTCGGCATGACCAACGAGGACGTGTGGCGCTGCCACAGCTGCCTGAGCATCCCCACCCACCCTGACTACGGCAGCCTGAACCTGGCCCAGGCGGTGCAGCTGATCGCCTACGACTGGCGCATGGCGCTGGGCGGCTACCCGGTGCAGGCCCGCACTGCGGATGCCGCGCTGGCCGGCGCCGACGAGGTGGCCGGCGCGCTGGCGCACTGGCAGCGCACGCTGCAAGCCATCGGCTTTCTCGACCCCGCGGCGCCGAAGAAGCTGATGCCGCGCCTGAACCAGCTGCTCAACCGCGCCCAGCTCACGCGCGAGGAGTTGCACATCCTGCGTGGCATTGCGCGTGCCGCGGCCGCCGCCGCTGAACGGGGCGGCGCCAGCAAGGATTGAGGCCCGCCGCTACACTGGCTTTGACCTTTGCTGGAAAACCGCCATGTTCAGCCGCCTTCGTGAAGACATCGCCTGCATCCGCGAGCGCGATCCCGCCGCGCGCTCGAATTGGGAGGTGCTCACCTGTTACCCCGGCCTGCATGC
>CAYPDO010001086.1:0-1349 GCA_964409495.1 uncultured Bordetella sp. | reverse complement strand
CCACCAGCACCCGGCGCACACGGCCCACACGCGCCGCATGCAGCGATGAATCGGGCAGCTCGCCGATGCGCACCGCCACGTCCACGCCCTCTTCCAGCAGGTTCACCACGCGGTCCAGGAACAGGCAGTTGGCATCCAGCTGCGGCCACTGCATCAGGTAGCGCGCCAGCAGCGGCGTGACATGGAGCTGGCCGAACATCACCGGCGCGGTGATGGTCAGTGTGCCCTTGGGCGCCAGGTGCTCGCCCAGGGCGGTCTGCTCGGCCTCGTCGATCTCGGCCAGGATGCGCTTGCAGTCTTCGGCATAACGCGCGCCGGCCTCGGTGACGCGCACGATGCGCGTGGTGCGCGTCAGCAGGCGCAGGCCCAGGCGGCTTTCGAGCTCGGCCACGGCGCGTGTCACCACCGGCGGCGACAGGTCGAGCTTGCGCGCCGCGCTGGCGAAGCCGCCGGTTTCCACCACAGCCACAAAGGTGCTCATCGCCTGCAGCCTGTCCATCCGGTGCCTCGCATCCGTGCTGTCGATGGCGCCATTCTGGAGCGCAGACTGTTGCGCCACCCACAACACTGTCTTCGCAGCCCCGGCGCTTCACACGGCGCGGCCGCCGGGACACAGTGGCCACCTGTCGTTCCCCCCTGTGTGTTGCCGATCCCGCGCAGCATGCCGGCCCGCCGCACACCACCTGCCGAAACCCGATGACCCATGCCCACGAAACCCGCCCGCCGCTGCCCCCGTTCACCCAGGACACGGCGACGCTGAAGGTGCGCCTGGCCGAAGACGCCTGGAACTCGCGCGACCCGCAGCGGGTGGCGCTGGCCTACACCCGCGACAGCGTGTGGCGCAACCGCGCCGAGTTTCCGGTGGGCCGCGAGGCGATCCAGGCCTTTCTGCAGCGCAAGTGGACACGCGAGATCGACTACCGCCTGATCAAGGAGCTGTGGGCACACGACGGCCCGCGCATTGCCGTGCGCTTTGCCTACGAGTGGCACGACGACGCCGGCCAGTGGTTCCGCTCCTACGGCAACGAGAACTGGGCCTTTGATGAACACGGCCTGATGCAGCTGCGTTTTGCCAGCATCAATGACAAGCCCATTCCCGCGGCCGAGCGCCTGATGCACTGGCCGCTGGGCCGCCGCCCCGACGACCACCCGGGCCTCAGCGCCCTGGGCCTGTGAGGCCGCGATGACCAACGCCACCCCCGCCACGGCCACCACCGACGTGGCCATCATCGGCGCCGGCACCGCCGGCATGGCGGCCTACCGCGCGGCGCGGCGCCACACCGAGCGCGTGCTGCTCATCGAGAGCCACGTCTACGGCACCACCTGCGCACGCGTGGGCTGCATGCCCA
>CAYPDO010001085.1:0-1350 GCA_964409495.1 uncultured Bordetella sp. | reverse complement strand
AAGGGGCGCTCTCTTGAGGGGCAGGCGCCGAGGGCGCCACGGGGGTGGGTCATCACCACACCCCGCCGGGATAGGCGCGTTGCAGGTACTGCATCTCGGCCAGGATGCGGCCCATGTGCTCGGTGTGCACGCCGTTGCTGGCCGTGCTGACGAACTTGCCGGCCACTGGCAGGGCCAGGCCGCATTCGCTGAACACGGCGGTGACCTCGGCCTCCCAGGCCTCGCGCAGCGCGGCGCGGGCCGGGCCCCAGTCGTTGGCGGCGGCGGCCTGGTCGGCGGCGTCGTCGGCAAACAGCTCGGGGATGTAGCGGGCCAGCGAGGCCAGCGCGGCCTCGATGCGCTGGCGCGATTCATCCGTGCCGTCGGCCAGGCGCAGCACCCAGTCGGCCGCATGCTGCTGGTGGTAGCGCGCTTCCTTCAGCGCCTTGCCGGCGATTGCCGAGAGCTCGGCATCGCTGCTGTCGCGCAGGCGCTCCCACTGCAGCTTCAGCCAGGTTCCGAGCATCAGGTTGCGCAGCACGGTGACGGCGAAGTCGCCACGGGGCAGTTCGGCCAGCGTGAGGTTGCGGTAGTCGCGCTCGTCACGCAAGAAGGCCAGCTGGTCTTCGTCAAAGGCGGCGCCACCGGCCTGGGCATGCAGCTGGCCGGCATGGGTGAGCAGCGCGCGGGTCTGGCCGATCAGGTCGAGCGAGATGTTGGTCAGCGCGATGTCTTCTTCCAGCACCGGCGCGTGGCCGCACCACTCCGACAGGCGCTGGGCCTGGATCAGCGCCGTGTCGGCGATACGCAGCAGGTGCGTGAGGCGCGGGCTGAACTGAACTTGGATCGATGCAGTCATGGCCCGGGCCTCACATGTGATCCACTTCAGTGGGAAGCTTGTAGAAGGTGGGGTGGCGGTACACCTTGTCTTCCATCGGATCGAAGTACATGTCCTTGTCACCGGGGTCGCTGGCCACGATCTGGTCCGAGCGCACCACCCACACGCTGCAGCCTTCCTGGCGGCGGGTGTAGACGTCGCGGGCCATCTGCAGCGCCATCTTGGGGTCGGGCGCATGCAGGCTGCCGCAGTGCTTGTGGTCGAGTCCGGCGCGGCTGCGCACGAACACTTCCCACAAAGGCCATTCGTTTTGCGTGTTCGTATCGCTCATGCTGCTTGCTCCTTGGTGGCTTGTTTGCGGGCATGGGCCAGCGCGGCCTCGCGCACCCAGGCACCGTCGTCCCAGGCGTCGACGCGCATCGCCAGGCGCTCCTGGTTGCAGGGGCCATCGCCGCCCACCACGCGCCAGAACTCGCTCCAGTCGATGGCGCCGAAATCGTGGTGGCCGCGCTCGGCGTTCCACTTCAGCTCGG
>CAYPDO010001084.1:0-1351 GCA_964409495.1 uncultured Bordetella sp. | reverse complement strand
GCATCCAGGATGTACACCCGGGTGTTGGCCACCGGGCGGCCGATGTGGCTCACAAACCCCTGTTCACGCGGCATGCGCACCCAGGTGGAGTAGGTGGTGGTCTCGGTGGGCCCGTACAGGTTGCACACGCTGTGCACCTGGGTGTGCGCAAAGATCCGCTCGACCAGCTCGCGCTTGAGCGCCTCACCGGCCAGGTTGATGACCTGGGTGTGCGGCCCGATGGCCTGCGCCTTGACCAGCGCGGCCATCGCCGAGGGCACGGTGTTGATCAGGCTCACCGCGTGCTGCTGCGGCGTGGCCTGCGCGTCCATCAGCGCCAGCGCGTTGTCCACCAGCTCGATGCAGCCCCCGCGGCTGAGCGGCGCAAAACACTCGTAGACCGCCAGGTCGAAGTTGATCGAGGTGGCCCACAGCGTGTGCTGCTGCTCCTCGGCGCTGAAGGCCTGCAAGGCCCAGGCCACGAAGTTCACCGCGTTGCGGTGCTCGATGGCCACGCCCTTGGGCTGGCCGGTGGAGCCCGAGGTGTAGATCACATAGGCCAGGTGCGCACTGCTGAGCCCCGGCACCTGCGGCGCCACGGCCGGCATCGCGGCCGGATCGAGGTTCAGGTCGACCAGGCGCGTCAGCGCCTGCGGGGCACAGGCGGTGAGCACCTCGCGGCCGGCGGCATCGGCCAGCACGGCCACCGGGGCGCTGTGGCCCAGCATGTAGGCCAGGCGTTCGCTGGGGTAGGCGGGGTCCAGCGGCACATAGGCGCCCCCGGCCTTGAGCACGGCCAGCAGGCCCACGACCATGCGCAGGCTGCGCGCGGCGCACAGCGCCACGCGGCTGTCGGGCTGCACGCCCAGGGCTTGCAGGTGGTGGGCCAGGCGGCTGGCCTGCGCGTCCAGCTCGGCATAGCTCAGGCTGTGCGCGCCGCAGCGCACGGCGGTGGCCTGCGGGGTGCGCGCGGCCTGGGCCTGCACCAGCTGGTGCAGGCACTGGCTGCGGTCGTAGGCCAGCTGGGTGTTGTTCCAGCCGTGCAGCAGCAGGTCGCGCTCGGCCGCGGGCAGGATGCCCAGGCTGGCCAGCGGCTGATCGGGGGCTTCGGCCAGGGCGTGCAGCAGGCCCGCCAGCGCGGTCTGCATGTAGTCGCACACGCGCTCGGGCGCCACGCCGCCCTGCACCTGGGCGCTGAGCTTGAAGCCACTGCCCAGGTCGTCCACCGAGAGCATCAAGGGGTAGTTGGTGCGCTCGTGGCCGCTCAGCACCTCGCCCTGATCGGGGTCGTGCGCCTCGTCGCCAGCGTCCACGTCACCCTCGGCCAGGCCGGGGCTGTGGCGGTAGTTCAGCAGCGCGCTGAACAGCGGGG
>CAYPDO010001083.1:0-1352 GCA_964409495.1 uncultured Bordetella sp. | reverse complement strand
CGCCCCTACCCCGAACGCCCGATCCGCCTGATCGTGCCCTACCCGCCCGGCGGCCCGCTGGACATCGCCGCGCGTGCGCTGGCCGCGGGCGTGAAGGACGCGCTGGGCACCGTGGTGGTCGACAACAAGCCCGGCGCCGGCGGCAACCTGGGCGCCGATCTGGCCGCCAAGGCCGCGCCCGACGGCCACACCCTGGTGATGGGCGCGGTGGCCACGCATGCCATCAACCCCTGGCTGTTCAAGAAGCTGCCCTACGACCCGCTGCGCGACTTCACGCCCATCACCCGCGTGGCCCAGGTGCCCAATGTGCTGGTGATGAACGCCGAGACGGCGCAGCGCCTGCAGATCGCCACGCTGGCCGATCTGGTGGCCCATGCCAAGAAGAACCCCGGCCGGCTGAACTACGGCTCGGGCGGCAATGGCAGCGCCGGCCACCTCGCGGGCGAGATGTTCAAGTCGCAGGCCGGCGTGTTCATGGTGCACATCCCGTACGCCGGCGGCAACCCGGCGCAGCTGGCGCTGCTGTCGGGCCAGGTGGACCTGAACTTCGACAACCTGGCCTCGGCCGCGGCCAACATCCGCAGCGGCAGGCTCAAGGCGCTGGCCGTCACCACCGCGCGCCGTGCAGCAGCCCTGCCCGAGTTGCCCACCATGGCCGAGGCCGGTGCCCGGCTGGGCCTGGCGCAGTTCGACGTGGGCACCTGGTTCGGCCTGTTCGCACCGGCCGGCCTGCCGGCGGCCGAGCTGGCGCGCCTGCACAAGGGCTTTGCCGCGGCGCTGGAATCGCCCGAGCTGAAGGCCCGCTTCGCCCCGTTGATGGCCGAGCCGGCGCCCAGCACGCCCGAGCAGTTCGCCGCCTTCGTGAAGGCCGAGCTGGCCAAGTACGGGCCGGTGGTGAAGGCCTCCGGCGCCACGGTGGATTGAGTGTGACCCCGAGGCACGCGCCGGCCGGCCCGCGATGGCACTGAACCTCGTCTGGATCGGCTTCATGCTGGTCGGCCTGGCGGTGGTGGCGCTGAAGGTGGCGACGGGCCAGACGGGGCTGCCGGCCCAGGTGCTCACCAGCTTGTTCGACACCGCCAAGACCGGCTTCGACATCTCACTGGGCCTGGTGGGCGTGATGAGCCTTTGGCTGGGCCTGATGAAGGTGGGCGAGCAGGCCGGCGTGATCCAGCTGTTCGCACGCGCGCTGGACCCCTTCTTCCGCCGCATCTTCCCCGGCATCCCGGCCGGGCACCCGGCGGGCGGCAGCATCGTGATGAACGCCAGCGCCAACATGCTGGGGCTGGACAACGCCGCCACGCCGCTGGGCCTGAAGGCGATGCGCGAGCTGCAGGAGATCAACCCCGACA
>CAYPDO010001082.1:157-1356 GCA_964409495.1 uncultured Bordetella sp. | reverse complement strand
GAGTGGATCCACGGCAGCTGCCAGCTGGTTTCCGGATACGGCGTGGAGAACACCTCCAGGCAGCCGGTGGCGTTGGCCGCGATCAGCTGGCCGCCGGTGGCGCGCATCGCGGCATCCACCGCGTAGCGCGCGCCCAGCGCCTCGCCGCAGCCCTGGCAGGCGCGGTGGCCGCTGTTGAGCGAGTTGCTGCGCTCGGTGCTGGCCTGCACGCTGCGCTGCTCAGGCGCCAGCAGGCGGTTGCCCACGGTGAAGGTGCCGGTCTGGTAAAACCTGATGGCTTGTGTCATGGCCGTTCCTTCAGCTCAGCTTGGAGGCCACGCTGCCCAGATCCCTGAGCAGGTTCTCGGCGATCGGCCCGCTGCGGCGCTGGGTGGCCTCGCGTTCCAGCTGGCGGTTGACGATGCGCCAGTCCAGATCCAGGAAGCTCAAGGGCGGCAGTTGGCCATCCACGGCTTGCCTCAGCATGCGCGCCAGCGAGGCCTGCGTGATGGCCCGCCCGCCCAGCCCCGCCACCACGGTGTGGCCATGCAGATGCAGGCCCGACAGCGCCAGGCGCACATCGGTGCTGACCACGCCGCCCAGGCCCACCGAGAAGCTTTTTTCCAGCACCACCACACGTTCGGCGTACTGCAGTGCCTCGCGCACCGCCGCCAGCGGGAACGGGCGGAAACTGTGGATGCCCAGCACGCCGATCTTCAAGCCGTCGTCGCGCAGCGCGTCCACCGTGTCCTTCAGCGTGCCGATCACCGAGCCCAGCGCCACCACGATGGTGGCCGCGTCGTCGCAGCGGTAGGTTCGCACCAGGCCGCCCGAACGGCGGCCGAAACGCTGCGCGAACTCGTCGGCGAGCTGCGGGATGCGCTCCAGCGCCTGCAGCTGCCGCGCATGGGCCAGGTAGCGCACCTCCATGAAGGCCTCTGGGCCCACCATCGCGCCGATCGACACCGGCTCGGCCGGATCGAGCACCTGGCGCGGCTCATAGGGCGGCAGGAAGGCATCCACCTCGGCCTGGCTGGGCAGATCCACCGGCTCGTAGGCATGCGTGAGGATGAAGCCGTCCATGCACACCATCACCGGCAGCGACAGTTCCTCGGCCAGCTTGAAGGCCTGGATGTGCAGGTCCAGCGCCTCCTGGTTGTTCTCGGCAAACAGCTGGATCCAGCCGCAGTCGCGCTGGCTCATGCTGTCGGAGTGGTCGT
>CAYPDO010001082.1:0-147 GCA_964409495.1 uncultured Bordetella sp. | reverse complement strand
GGCGCGGTTGGCCACGGTCATCACGATCGGCAGGCCCAGGCCGCTGGCGTTGTACACGGCCTCGGCCATGAACAGCAGGCCCTGGCTGGCGGTGGCGGTGTAGGCACGCGCGCCGGCCGCCGAGGCGCCGATGGCCACGCTCATCGC
>CAYPDO010001081.1:0-1358 GCA_964409495.1 uncultured Bordetella sp. | reverse complement strand
TTGACGCCGTACTTCTTGTCGAAGCCCAGCACGCTGGCCATCACCACGCTGGCGCAGTCGGTCAGCGGGATGAAGCCGATGCGCACCTCTTCCTTTTCCGGCTTGTCGGAGCCGGCGGCATAGGCCCCGGCCTGCAGGCCGGGCAGAAGACTGGCGGCACCGGCCGCGGCGGCCTGGATGACGGAGCGGCGGGTCATGGTGCTGGATTCCTTGGGCGGCGTGGTCATGGGTTTCGGGCTCGATGAAAAGTCGGTCTGGAAAAGCGAAACGGCGTCCGCACCGGGCAGCTGCATGAAGCAGCCGCGGGTGGGGACGCCGTCGTCCGAGGCGGGCCAGGTGCATCGGTGCACGCGGCCTGCGGATATCGAAAGTCGCCGTTGACCTTCTTGCAGAACTGCTACGCAATCGGCATGCCAGCACTTGCGGCCCGTGCGGGCCGGCGTGGCATGCTGCAATGCACCATCACGGTGAGGCGATGGGCCGCATGCGGGCCGGCGTGCACCTCAAGAGAGCAGGTCGGCCGCGTCCAGCATGCGCTGGGCGATCTCAGCGATGCGCAGCTTCTTGTCCATCGCCGCGCGGCGCAGGCGGGTGTAGGCCTCGTCCTCGCCGATGCCCAGGCGCTTCATCAGCAGGCCCTTGGCGCGCTCGACCACCTTGCGCTCCTGCAGCTGCGTCTTGGCATCGGCCAGTTCGCGGCGCAGCGATTCCTCGACCTGGAAGCGCGCCAGCGCCACCTCCAGCACCGGCTTCACGCGGTCGCTGGCCAGGCCGGCCACCACATAGGCCGTGACGCCAGCGGCAATGGCATCGCGCACATGGCGGGTGTCGTCGTCGTCGGTGAACAGCACGATCGGGCGGCGTTCGTCGCGCGTGGCCATCACCACATGCTCCAGCGTGTCGCGCGCCTGGCTCTCGGCATCGACGATGATCAGGTCGGGCTGGATCTGCGCCAGGTGGTCGGGCAGGAACATGTCGGGCGGCAGCACCGCCACGATGTCGTAGCCAGCCTCCAGCAGGCCGATGCGCAGGCTGCGCGAGCGCTCGGCCTGGCCCCAGGCCTCGGTGTCGTCGGCCTCGGGCACCAGGGTGTCCGGGGCAACGATCACGATGCGCAGCGCGCGGGCGGTGGCGACAGACATGTGCCATGGCGTTGCAACATCCGCGCCATGAAGGGCGGGCGATGCCCCATCCTGGCGCCTGCGGTGTGCACCACTACACTCGCGCCCCATGAATGTGCTGGGCATCGAATCTTCCTGCGACGAGACCGGCGTGGCCCTGGTCCGCGTGCAGGACATCGGCACCGACGGGGTGCCACCCCTGCCCCGGCTTCGGGCCCAAGCGCTGCACAGCCAGGT
>CAYPDO010001080.1:0-1364 GCA_964409495.1 uncultured Bordetella sp. | reverse complement strand
GTCCTGCACCAGTGGGACTGGAGCGAAACCAGCCTGATCCTCGACCTGTTCACGCGTGACCAGGGCCGCGTGGCCGCGGTGGCCAAGGGCGCCAAGCGGCCGTATTCGCAGCTGCGGCCGGTGCTGATGCCCTTCCAGCGCCTGCAGGTCATGCTCGGGCGCAGCAAGGCCGAGAAAGGCGGCGATGGCGCAGGCGAGGGCAGCGAGATCGTCACGCTGCGCGCGGCGGAATACGCCGGCGCCGGCCGCGTGCTGCCTCCGGGTCAGCTGATGGCCGGCTTCTACCTCAACGAGCTGCTGCAAAAGCTGCTGGCCCGCGACGATGCGCACGAGCCGGTGTTCGACGCCTACGCCGACACGCTGCAGGCCCTGGCCGAGGCCGCCACCGACGAGGCCGCAGCCCAGACTGCGCTGCGCGCCTTCGAGCTGCTGCTGCTGCGCGAGATCGGCGTGCTGCCCGGCCTGGAGCTCGACACCGCCACACAGGGCCTGGTGCAGCCCGGCCGGCGCTACCGCCTGCTGCCCGAGGCCGGCCTGGTGCGTGCCGGCCGCGACGAACTGGCGGCCCTGGACGGCGCGCAGTGGCTGGCGCTGGAGGCGGCGCTGGCGGCGCATGCGCTGGGCGCGCTGCGGCTGGCCTGCGGCACGGCGCTGGCGGCACTGCGGCCGCAGCTGCGCGCCCAGCTTCACTATCATCTGGGCTCGCCCCAGCTGCGCACGCGGCAGATGATGCTGGACGTGCGCCGCCTGCTCGACGGGCCGGGCGCGGCCACGCCGCTGCCCGTCATCACGAACACCGCCACAAGCGATCCGCCCGCGCTGCGCGTGGCCGAGCCCCAAGTGCCCTTCACCTCCTCCCGCGCCACGCCATGAACCCCCTGGTCGCCCCCGAGCCCGGCCGCCACGATGGCCGCACCGCACTGTCGGTCAACGTCAACAAGATCGCGCTGCTGCGCAACACGCGGCACCTGGGCATCCCCGACGTGGTGGCGCTGTCGCGCATCGCGCTCGAGGCCGGCGCCCAGGGCATCACCGTGCACCCGCGCCCCGACGAGCGCCACATCCGCGGCCATGATGTGCACGACCTGGCCGCGCTGATGCGCCAGTGGCCGCAGGCCGAGTACAACCTGGAGGGCAACCCCTTTCACAACCTGATGGACTTCATCCGCGCGGTGAAGCCCCACCAGGCCACCTTCGTGCCCGACAGCGTCGAGCAGTTCACCAGCGACCATGGCTGGCGCTTTCCGCAGGATCTGGAGCGCCTGCGGCCGCTGGTGGCCGAGTGCCAGGCGCTGGGCGTGCGCGTGAGCCTGTTCATGGACCCGGATGCCGCGCTGATGGCCGGCGCCGCCGCCACCGGTGCC
>CAYPDO010001079.1:0-1366 GCA_964409495.1 uncultured Bordetella sp. | reverse complement strand
TTGCCGGAAGGGCATGCGCTGCGGCGGCATTGCCTGTACCGGATCACGCGGGAGGAGTGGGCTGCGCAGGCGGGCGCCGACCCGTCGCCGTAGGCAAACCTGGCCATTGGATGGCCGTTACGCCCGAATTGCACCGCTCATCCTGCCGCTGAAATGTCAGCTATAACTTGCAAATTGATCTTGCAGTGCCAAAATGCAAGCCATGACTGACACTGTTCGCCTGCCCGATGAGCTGGGCCGCCAGATGGTGGCGCGGCGCAAGGCGCTGGGCCTGAGCAAATCCGAGTTGGCGCAGCGCGCGGGCAAGGTGCGCGAGGTGGTCTACCGGCTGGAGGCGGGGGAAGACAGCACCGTGTCGTCGCTGCTGGCCGTGCTGGGCGCGCTGGGCCTGGCGCTGCGGCTGGAGCCGGCGGGTCTGCCCTCGGCGCAAGAGGTGGCGCGTCGCTTCCAGATGGACGATGACGACGATGACCCCGGCGCAGCCACCGGCAACGGCCATGGCCGCGATGCCCCCTGACGGCCTGCCCGAGCGCATCCGCGCGCTCGACGTGTCGATCGGCGATGCGGCCCGCGCCGGCCAGTTGCTGAAAACCTCGGTCTACGAGTTCCGCTACCTGGATGCGGCGCCCAGCCAACCGGCCGTGGCGCTGCTGATGCCGCCCACGGCGCAGCTCACCTGGCAGGAAGGCGACCTGTTCGCGCCGATGGACCAGAACCTGCCCGAGGGCGACTTGTTCATGCGCATCCGGCAGCTGTTTCCCAAGCGGCCGATGACGCCCATGCACCTGCTGGCGCTGGTGGGCCGCAACGGCATCGGGCGCCTGGGCTACCGCCTGCCCGATGCGCCGGAGCCGGCGCCGCCACCGCCGATGGGCAAGGCCGCGCTGCTGAGCACCCGCTACAGCCCCGAGGTGTTCGACGACCTGGTGGCCGCCTACCTGAGCACCGGCGCCGGCATTGCCGGCATGCAGCCCAAGATCATGGTGCCCGACCGGCCCACCGTGCCCATCCCGTCGCTGATCGTGAAGGCGGCCAGCCCGGCCTATCCGGGGCTGTGCTCCAACGAGTTCCTGTGCCTCAGCGCGGCCCGGCGCGCAGGCATCGCGGTGCCCGATTTCGCGCTGTCCGACGATGGCCAGATGCTGGTGCTGGACCGTTTCGACATCGAAGCCGCGCCCGACGGCCGCACCGTGCGCCTGGGCTTCGAAGACATCGCCGCGCTGGCAGGCCTGCGCGTGCGCGATGTGTTGTCGGACCGCAAGTACCAGGGCAGCTACCAGCGTGTGGCCGAGCTGCTGCGCCAGCTGCAGCTGCACAGCGAGAACCTGCACCGCTTCTTCGCGCAGCTGGCCTTCTCGGTGATGGT
>CAYPDO010001078.1:0-1367 GCA_964409495.1 uncultured Bordetella sp. | reverse complement strand
CAGCGTGAGCGGCAGCGAACTCATCAGCGCAATGGGCTGCAGCACGCTGCGGAACTGGCTGGCCAGGATCATGTAGATGAACACCACGCCCAGCAGCAGGGCCTGCACGGCGAAGATGAACGATTCCTGCATGTCCTTGGTGCTGCCGCCGAAGCGCAGGCTGTAGCCCGGCGGCAGCGGCGTGGCGTCGAGCAGCGCGCGGATGTCGGCCGACACCTCGCCCAGCGCGCGGCCGCTGGTGTTGGCGGTGATCTCGGATTCGCGGTTCAGGTCGCGGCGGTTGATCTGGTTGGGGCCGGTGCCCGCGCGCAAATCCACCACCTGGGCCAGGTGCACGCTGCGCACCGAGCCGTCGGCATTGCTGCCGGTGACCAGCGGCACGCGCGCCAGATCGGCCAGGTTGGCACGGCTGTCGGGCGCCAGGCGCAGCTTGATGTCGTAGCTCTGGTCATCGGCGGCGCGCCAGTCGCCCAGGGTCTGGCCGGCCACCAGGGCGCGCAGCGTGCTGGTGATGCTGCCCACCGACAGGCCCAGATCGGACGCGGCGTCGCGCTTCACATCGACCGACACCGTGGGCTTGGGCGGCTTCATGCTGGTGTCGAGATCGGCCATGCCGGGGATGGCGGCCAGACGCGGCATCAGGCTGTCGGTCAGGCGCTGCAGCGTGGCCAGGTCGGGGCCCTGCAGCGACAGCGAGATCGGCTTGGCGCCGCCCACCGCATCCAGCAGGCCCACGTGCGTGACGGTGATGCCCGGCACCTGGGCCAGCTGCGCACGCAGCGGCACCGACATCTGGTCGACCGAGCGCGTGCGCTGCTTGCGGTCGACCAGGCGCACGAACACGCTGGCGTAGTTGCGGCCCTGGGCCTGGCCGGTGTTCACCGTGGCCAGCGTGCTCTGCACCTCGGGCATCGCGCGCAGGATGGCATCCACCTGGCGCACGCGCGCCTCGGTCAGCGCCAGCGGCGTGCCCACCGGGGTGTAGAAGCTGACCGCGCTTTCGCTGTAGTCGGCCTTGGGCACGAACTCGGTGCCCACCTTCTTCAGCAGGCCCAGGGCCAGCACCAGCGAGCCGAGTGCGATGGCCACGGTGAGCAGCGGATGCGCCAGCGACCAGCCCAGCGCCCGCACATAGCCGTTGCCCAGGCGGTGCGAGGCGCGGTCCACCCAGTGCGTGAGGCGGCCCAGCGTGTGGTCGTACAGGCCGCGCGGCACGAAGGGCTGGCCCTCGCGGTCGATGGCCGGGTCATGCCACACGCTGCTGAGCATGGGGTCGAGCGTGAAGCTCACGAACATCGAGATCAGCACCGCGGCCACGATGGTGATGCCGAACTCGTGGAAGAACTTGCCGATGATGCCGCCCATGA
>CAYPDO010001077.1:0-1374 GCA_964409495.1 uncultured Bordetella sp. | reverse complement strand
GACGGGCCTTGCGGGGCAGCGGCTTCGGGGCCGGGCGGTCGCCTTCGACCAGGGCCAGCGCGGCGGCCTCGACCTCAGCCGGATAGCGCACCTTGCCGGCCACCTCCAAGGAGGCCTCGGGGCTCAGGCTCTGGCCGGCGTAGGTATCGGCTGCCATGTTGCCCACCTTGTGGCCCACGAAGCGGGCAATCTCCACGGGCATGACTCGGGCCTTCTCCAGTACGTCGATCACGTTGCGGCGATAGCTGTGGAAGTCCGTTCCGTCAGGGACCCCGCAGGCCCGCCGGTAGCGGCCATATGCCTTGGTGGCCGATGCGCCCATCTTGTCGTCCAGCCCACCAGGGGCAAGCTCAGGGAACAGGATGTCACCCGGCTGGCGGCCCTCCAGGCGGCGGCGCAGGGCTGCCACAGGGGCAGGGTGGACCACCCCCACCAGCCGGTCACCGGCATCGGTCTTGTCCCCCTCGATGTGCAGCAGGTAGCCGGCGGGGCATGACTCCACACGACCGGCGGTCAGGTCGCACAGCTTCTCCAGGCGGCTGCCGGTGAACATGCCCAACACCATCAGGTCAGGCAGGTAGCTCCACGTAGGCCACCCTCGGGCCTGCTGGGTGCCCTGCAGCAGCTTGACCAGTTCTTCAGGCGTATAGCCGCCCTTGCGCTTCGGTGGCCGCGTGCCTGGGTTCTGGGTCTTGCTGATGCGGTGGCCTTGCCATGGGTTCGTGCCGCCAGGGATCACGGCCCGCGTTTGCATCCAGGTCCAGAAGCCGCCAAGGGACACCAGCCGGTCCCGCATGGTCGTTGCTGCAAGCGTCTTGCTGCCCACCATGTGGTCCACGAACCGGACGGCGGCCTTCTGGGTGATGTCGCGGGGCCGTGCCTCGGGGTCCTCAAGGAAGGCCAGGAGGTCAGCCAGGGCCTTGCGATGGCCGGCATTGGTGGACTCGCGGTAGTCGTTGGCGTCCAGCCACTTGCCCATCAGCGTGTCCAGGCTGTCCTCGGTGTCCGTGGCGGCCCTGTGCCACTTCACAGCCCTTGCGGTGCCGTGCAGGGACTCGACCTTCTCGGCCAGTTCGGACGCTACCTGCTCCAGCGTGCTGGCGTGCTCCTCGTCCTCCTCCCGGTGCGACTCCCGCAGTTCCTGAAGCTGCTCCCGGAAGGCCCGTGCATCGGCCAGCGTCAGGCCATGCTCTGGGCTCTTGACTGGGTCCCTGCGGTAAAGGGCGATCCGGGACTTGAGCGAGGCGACAACATCGTGCTTGAGGCGGTTGGCCTCGGCCTTGCTGCTGGTCTTCAAAGTGAACCGCCCCGGGTTTCGCGGAGGCTCCAACACTTGAGAAGATGGAGCCATGAAGAAGTCGAGCAAGTTCTCAC
>CAYPDO010001076.1:0-1379 GCA_964409495.1 uncultured Bordetella sp. | reverse complement strand
AGTAGCGCAGGCCGTGGCGGTGGTAGGCATCGGCCCAGGCCCAGTCGAACACGTATTCGCCGTACGAGTGGGTCTTCAGGTAGGCCGGTGCGGCGGCCACCAGCGCGCCGCCCCGGTGCACGCTGACAAAGCGCGGGGTCCAGCCGGTGGCAGCCACCGCGCAGCCACTGGCATGCAGGGCCGCCAGGTAGGCATGGCGCATGAACGGCGTGGGCCGCGACTGGGTGGCCAGCAGCGCATCCCAGGCCATGGCGTCGAGCGCCGACGGATCCTCATGGACACGGATAACATGCCCGTCCTGCCCCGCGATGGCGCCCTGTGCGGCGCTGGTCGGATGAGGGCTGCCACTGCCTTCGGTCAACAAATGTCCACTCCTTCTGCCGTGCCTGCCGTGCGTGTGGCACTGGCACAGATCAATGCCACCGTGGGCGATCTGCCCGGCAATGCCCGCCGCATCGCCGAGGCCGCCCGCCAGGCCCATGCCGCCGGTGCCGCGCTGTTGCTGGCACCCGAACTCTCGCTCACCGGCTACCCCCCCGAAGACCTGCTGCTGCGCCCGGCCTTCATGCAGGCCTGTGCGCGTGAACTGGCCGCCCTGGCCGCCGAACTGGCACCGCTTACCGGCCTGGCCGTGGTGGTGGGCCATCCTCACCAGGCGGGAGAGCATGGCGACGAACGCTCGCGCTCGCACGCCGTGCAGCGGCGCTTCAATGCCGCCAGCGTGCTGGCCGGTGGCCAGGTGCAGGCCACCTACTGCAAGCGCGAACTGCCCAACTACCAGGTGTTCGACGAACGCCGCTACTTTGCCTCAGGTCGCGATGCGGGGCAGGGTGCAGTGGTATTCGACGCCGGCGGCCGGCGCTTCGGCCTGCTGATCTGCGAGGACGCCTGGTTCGACGAACCCGCCGCCAGCGCCCGCGCTGCCGGCGCCGAGGTGCTGTGCGTGCTCAATGCCTCGCCCTTCCACCTCGACAAGCCCGACGAGCGCGAGCAGCGCATGGCCCAGCGCGTGGCCGATACCGGCCTGCCGCTGCTCTACAGCCATCTGGTGGGCGGGCAGGACGAGGTGGTGTTCGACGGCGCCTCGTTCGCGCTCGATGCGCAGGGCCAGGTGGCGGCACGCGCGACGTTTTTTGCCGAGGATCTGTTGATCGTCGATCTGCATGCCGATGGCAGCGCCAGCGGCAGCGTGGCCTCGGTGCCCGAGATCGAGCCCCAGGCCTGGGCGGCACTGGTCACCGGCGTGCGCGACTACATCGGCAAGAACGGCTTCCCGGGCGCCATCATCGGCTGGTCGGGTGGTGTTGACTCGGCCCTGGTGCTGGCCGTGGCGGTGGAGGCGCTGGGCGCCGAGCGGGTGCGCACGGTGATGATGCCCT
>CAYPDO010001075.1:0-1381 GCA_964409495.1 uncultured Bordetella sp. | reverse complement strand
GCTGCCTGCCGATCTTCGTGCAGATGCCGGTCTTCATCGCGCTGTACTGGGTGCTGCTGTCCACCGTGGAGATGCGCAACGCGCCGTGGATCGGCTGGATCACCGACCTGTCCACCAAGGATCCGTACTTCATCCTGCCGTTGCTGATGACGCTGTCGACGCTGTTCCAGACCTGGCTGAACCCCACGCCGCCCGATCCGGTGCAGGCCAAGATGATGTGGATCATGCCGCTGATCTTCTCGGTGTTCTTCTTCTTCTTCCCGGCCGGCCTGGTGCTGTACTGGCTGACCAACAACGTGCTGGGCATTGCGCAGCAGTGGTTCATCAACAAGCAGCTGGGGCTGAACACCGGCAAGTAGCCTCCGCGCGGCTGCCGGCCGTGACTTAGGGCACGCCGCGCTCGCCCCGATCCCCGCAAACCCGGACTCAAGTCCGGCGCGAAGCCGACCGATGATGCAGATCAGCGGCCGGCTTTTTTCATGGGCGGGCCGCACCGATCAATGCGGGGTGTGGCGGCATCGCCCGGTGCCGCCCCGGTGGTGTGAAAACGGTCCGTGCATGCGCGCGGCCCGGCACCCCGCCCCGCGCCATCTGCCTGGGCCGCCCTGGCTGCACGCCACGCCAGGGCGGCCAGGGCCATCGGCCACAATGCGCCGCCATGTCGCTGGCCCGCCGAGAAGACCCCATCGTTGCCATTGCCACCGCCACCGGGCGGGGTGCGGTGGGCATCGTGCGCGTTTCTGGCCGTGGGCTCGCGCCGCTGGCCGCGCGCCTGCTGGGGCGGCTGCCGGCGCCACGCCATGCGCACTACGGGCCCTTTGCTGCGGCCGATGGCCAGCCCATCGACCAGGGCCTGGCGCTGTGGTTTCCGGCACCGCACAGCTACACCGGCGAAGACGTGCTGGAGCTGCAGGCCCATGGCGGCCCGGTGCTGCTGCAGCTGCTGCTGGCACGCTGCCTGGAAGCCGCCGCCGAGACCGATGCCGCCAGTGGCCGGCCACTGCTGCCGGGCCTGCGCCTGGCCGAGCCGGGCGAGTTCACCGAGCGCGCCTTCCTCAACGACAAGCTCGACCTGGCCCAGGCCGAGGCCGTGGCCGACCTGATCGATGCCAGCACCGAGGCTGCGGCGCGCTCGGCCGGGCGGTCCTTGAGCGGCGCCTTCAGCCAAGAGATCGAGGCCCTGTGCCAGCGCATCGTGCACCTGCGCATGCTGGTCGAGGCCACGCTGGATTTTCCCGAAGAGGAGATCGACTTCCTCGAACGCGCCGATGCGCGCGGCCAGCTCGGGGTCATCCAGGCCGCGCTGGCTGCGCTGATGGGCCGCGCACGCCAGGGCGCGCTGCTGCGCGAGGGCCTGCGCGTGGTGCGGGCCGGCCAGCCC
>CAYPDO010001074.1:0-1387 GCA_964409495.1 uncultured Bordetella sp. | reverse complement strand
GTCGCGACAAGAAAGGACCTCGCCGGCCGGGCGAGACCGGCGGGCTGCAAAGAGCCATGGGAAAGCCCAGCCGTCAAGCCGCAAGGCCACCAAGCCACAAGGCCACCAAGTCACGATGGCCATCAAGCCACCCCGTTGATGCCGTACCGCCTGCAGCCCTCCCGCTGCGCCAGCACCGCCATCCAGCGCGCCACATGCCCCAGCAAGGGCCGGTCGGCCAGCGGTGTCTCGCGCCAGCGGTTGGCCGACAGGCCCAGCACCACGTCGGCCAGCGTGAACTGCGCGCCGCAGACGAACGCGCGCCCATCCGCCAGGTGGGCATCCAGCACGCCCATCAGCCGGTGCCAGGCCGCGGTGCTGGCCGCCACCTGATCGGCCGGCAGCCCGTGCCCGCGCACCAGGTGCATGAAGGCGGCACGCCAGGCCGGGTTCAGCTCGGCGATCTGCCAGTCCATCCACTGTTCCACCAGCGCACGCTCGCCCGGCTCGACCGGCAGCAGATCATGCCGGCCGTGCTGTGCCGCCAGGTAGCGGCAGATGGTGTTCGATTCCCACAGCACGCGCGCGCCGTCCACGATCACCGGCACCATGCCGTTCGGGTTCAGCGCCAGGAACTCCGGCACCTGGGGCGAGCGCGTGGCACCGCCCCAGTCCTCGCGCACGAAGGGCAGGCCGATCTCGGTGCAGGTCCACAGCAGCTTGCGCACATTGATCGAGGCCGGCTGGCCCAGCACGCGCAGCATGGTCAATAGGTGCCCGGGTAGGCGCCGCCGTCGATCAGCAGGTTCTGCCCGGTCAGGTAGCCGGCATGCACGCTGCAGACGAAGGCGCACAGCGCGCCGAACTCGTCGGCCGTGCCGAAGCGCCCGGCCGGCACGCCTCGGGCGCGGCGCGCGGCCACCTCGTCCACGCTCAGGCCTTCCTTGGCGGCGGCGCTGCGCAGCGTGGTCTGCAGGCGATCGGTGTCGAAGGCGCCGGGCAGCAGGTTGTTGATCGTGACATTGGCGCCGGCCAGCCGCGGCTGGCGCGCCAGGCCGGCCACGAAGCCGGTGAGCCCGCTGCGCGCGCCATTGGACAGGCCCAGGATGTCGATCGGCGCCTTCACGGCGCCCGAGGTGATGTTGAGCACGCGGCCGAAGCCGCGCGCGGCCATCGCGTCCACCGTGGCCTTGATCAGCTCGATCGGCGTCAGCATGTTGGCTTCCAGCGCCTTGATCCAGGCCTCGCGGTCCCAGTCGCGGAAGTCGCCGGGCGGCGGACCGCCGGCGTTGTTGACCAGGATGTCGACCTGCGGGCAGGCCGCCAGCGCCGCGGCGCGGCCTTCGGCGGTGGTGATGTCGCCGGCCACCGCGCGCACGTCGATGCCCGGGTGCGACGCGCGCAGCGC
>CAYPDO010001073.1:0-1395 GCA_964409495.1 uncultured Bordetella sp. | reverse complement strand
CAGAAGGGCTTCTTCACGCATGGCGAGATCGCGATGAAGCCGCTGGTGCTGCGCGAGATCGCCGATGAACTGGGCCTGCACGAGAGCACCATCTCGCGCGTGACCACGGCCAAGTACATGAACACGCCGTTCGGGACCTTCGAGCTCAAGTACTTCTTCGGCTCGAGCCTGAACACCGAGGCCGGCGGCAACGCCAGCTCCACCGCCGTGCGCGCGCTGATCAAGCAGCTGGTGGCCAATGAAGACCCGGCCAAGCCGCTGTCGGACAGCCAGCTCTCGGACATGCTGTCCGAGCAGGGCATCCAGGTGGCGCGGCGCACGGTGGCCAAGTACCGCGAAGCGCTGAAGATCGCCCCGGCCAACCTGCGCAAAGCACTTTGAACAAGACCCCCCGTCCGCCCATCGGCGGCTACAAGACCAAGCGCCACGACGAGGCGCGTGGCCCTGGCCCACGTCCCGGCGGCCCCGGTGCATCGCGTGGGCCGGGCGGCCCTGGCGGCCCCGCCCGCGGTCCGGTGCGCCTGCCCGCCAAGGCCATCGCGCCGGTGGGCGATGCGCCGGTGTCGCTGTTCCTGCCCTGTGCGGCCGGCGTCGAGCCGCTGCTGGCCGACGAATGCGCGGCCCTGCTGGGCGTCGACCGCGCCGTGGTGCCGGCCGATCCCAGCCGCCGACGGGTGGTGGAGCAGCGGGGCGGCGTGCAGGTGCTGGGCGATGCGCGCGTGGCCATGCAGCTGAACCTGCACAGCCGCCTGGCGCAGCGTGTGCTGTGGCCGCTGGCCTTCGGCCCCTACGAGAGCGAGCACGACCTGTACGAGCTGGCGCGCCGCGTGCCGTGGGCCGACTGGATCACGCCCGAGCAGACCTTCCGCATTGACACCAGTGCCCAGCGCAGCCCGCTGCAAAGCCTGAACTTCGCCACGCTGCGCGTGAAGGATGCGCTGTGCGACACCCTGCGCGATGCCACCGGCAGCCGCCCCAGCGTGGACACGCGTCACCCCGATCTGCCGCTGGTGCTGCACCTGACGGCCGACACCGCCTCGCTGTATGCCGACACCTCGGGCGAGGCGCTGTTCAAGCGCGGCTGGCGCGACGAGCGCGATGGTGGCCTGAAGGGCGAGGCGCCGCTGAAGGAAACCCTGGCCGCCGCGCTGCTGGCCGCCGCCGGCTGGCGCGGCCGTGCCGAGGACGGCGCCTTGCTCGACCCCTGCTGCGGCGCCGGCACGATTGCCATCGAGGCCGCGCAGATCGCCTGCGGCATCGCGCCGGGCAGCAAGCGCCGCTTTGCCTTCGAGCGCATGCTGCCGTTCCGGCCGCAGCTGCCCGCTTGGGGCCAGCTCAAGGCCGCGGCCCAGGCCGCGGTGCATGCGCCGGCGGTGGCCATCCATGCCGGCGACG
>CAYPDO010001072.1:0-1395 GCA_964409495.1 uncultured Bordetella sp. | reverse complement strand
TTGTCGCGACAAGAAAGGACCTCGCCGGCCGGGCGAGACCGGCGGGCTGCAGGGAGCCATGGGCCATCGCCGGCAAGTCGGCAGAGCAGCCACGCAGCCACGCAGCGCCATCCGCCCGAAGCCCGACAATCCCCGCCTTGCCACCAACCCGTGGCCCCAGCCCGGCGGGAAACCGCGACCGACCGACGGACAGATGATGAAGACCTACGACATCGAAGTGCAGCGCCTGAAGGCCTTGCGTCATGACAAGGGCGTGTTCGAGATCAAGCTCGATGCGCTGGTGCTGCCGCGCCCGCCGCGCGCCGACGACGACGATCCCAACCCCGGCACCTGGCTGCGCCTGCCGGTGGAGCATGCGCGTGCGCTGCAATCGCTGCTGAAGCAGCAGATCGCGGAACTGGACAAGCTCAACCCGCGCAGCCGCCGCTCAGGCCGCTGCTGAGGCGCCAGCCTCTCTGCCAGCGCGCAGGCACGCAGGCAGGCAGGCCGCCGGCACGGCGCTCAGGAGTCCGACAGCGCCTCGGTGGCGATCAGCTGCTCGCGCAGCGCCCAGCGCGCCTTCCAGCCCAGGCCCTGCCAGGCCGGATCGGCATCGTTCTCGAAGGCCAGGATGGCGCCCATCTCGTCGTGCCACAGCCGCATTTCGCAGTCGGGCACACCGCCTTGCGCATCGACCTTGCGCTGGAAGTCCTCGGCGTCGAAGGCGAACCAGGCGCGCGGATCGGCGCCTTCGGGCAGTTCCAGTACGTAGATCATGGCCGCGCCGCCATTCAAGCGTCGACGCCGTCGTGCATCAGCGTCTGGCGAAAGCCCACGGCCTCGGGGGCCAGCATCTCCATCTTGCCGGCCGCGCCGCAATGGCTGCAGACGTTCAGCGATGAGAAGTTCTGCTTCGAGCAGACCTCGGGCTTGTTCTGCTTGCAGCCCACGGTGCCACAGGCCAGGCACTTGTACTGGGTGCCGTTGCACAGCAGCTTGAAACCGATGCGGGTGCCGTCACAGCGTGCGGACATGGTGGTAACTCCTGTAGGGCTGGATGCCGCAGGCGCATCCGGCGAGAGGGGATGAGCAAATGCAGGGCGCAGCCTATTCGGCACCTTCGGCAAACACCTTCTGCCACACCGCATTGCGCAGGCGCTCTTGCACGGCATGCGTGCTGCCGTCGAAGCGGTCCTGCATGCGGCGCAGCGCGCCCTGGGCGGTGGAGGCCTCGGGCATGGTGAGTGGCAGGCGCCCGGCCATGTGCGTGGCCTTGGGCTGCACCTTGAGGATGTTCTGGCGGTTGGGATGCTCGTCCAGCACCACCAGCTCGCGCGTCTCGGGCACGCCATCCAGGCACACCCAGCCCTTGATCACCTCGACCTTGCGGCCATCCAGCGTTTCCTTGACGAACAC
>CAYPDO010001071.1:0-1412 GCA_964409495.1 uncultured Bordetella sp. | reverse complement strand
GTGACGCTGTCAGCCATCCACCTGGCATGGCCCGACGCCAACGCCGCAGTGGCGGCCGCGCGTCGGGCGCTGGACCTGGCCACCGCACCCGACTGCGGCGACGCCTGGGGCGAAGCCGATGCCGCCCAGGCCTGGGGCCAGGCCTTCGTGGCCCTGGGCCAGACCGATCACGCCCGCCGCGCCTTCACGCAGGCGCTGGCCGTGCGTGAACGCATCCAGCATCCGCAGGCCGCGGCCACGCGCGAGGCGTTGGCCCGGCTGGGTTAGCGATCAGCCCCGCAGCCAGCCGCGCTCAGATGTCGATCTCCACCGCATCCCCGTGGATCTCCATCAGCTCGCGCCGCGCCGCGGCCTCGCCCTTGCCCATCAGCTTGTTGAACGAGCCCACGGTCTCGTCAAAGCTCATCAGCCCCCAGGCCACCGGCAGCAGGCGGCGCGTGTCGGGGTTCAGCGTGGTTTCCCACAGCTGCTCGGCACTCATTTCGCCCAGGCCCTTGAAGCGGCTGATGCTCCAGCTGCCTTCTTTCGCGCCTTCCTTGCGCAGCTTGTCGAGCGTGGCGTCGAGTTCGCCCTGGTCCAGCGCATAGATCTTGGCCGCCGGCTTCTTGCCGCGCGCGGGCGCATCGATGCGGAACAGCGGCGGCTTGGCGATGTAGACATGGCCGCGCTCGATCAGCTTGGGAAAGTGGCGGAAGAACAGCGTCAGCAGCAGCACCTGGATGTGAGAACCGTCCACATCGGCATCGCTGAGGATGCACACCTTGCCGTAGCGCAGGCCCGAGAAATCGGGGCTGTCGTTCGGGCCATGCGGGTCGATGCCGATGGCCACCGAGATGTCGTGGATCTCGTTGTTCTTGAACAGCAGGTCGCGCTCCACCTCCCAGGCGTTCAGCACCTTGCCGCGCAACGGCAGGATGGCCTGCGTTTCCTTGTCGCGGCCCATCTTGGCTGAGCCACCGGCCGAGTCGCCCTCCACCAGAAACACCTCGTTGTGCGCGGTGTCGCGGTTCTCGCAGTCGGTCAGCTTGCCGGGCAGCACGGCCACGCCGCTGCCCTTGCGCTTTTCCACCTTCTGGCCGGCGCGCTGGCGCGTCTGCGCCTGCTTGATCACCAGTTCGGCGAGTTTCTTGCCGTACTCCACATGCTGGTTCAGCCACAGTTCGAGCGGCGCGCGGGTGAAGCTGCTCACCAGGCGCAGCGCGTCGCGGCTGTTCAGGCGCTCTTTCGTCTGGCCCTGGAACTGCGGATCGAGCACCTTGGCGCTCAGCACAAAGCTGGCGCGGCTGAACACGTCGTCGGGCATCAGCTTCACGCCCTTGGGCAGCAGGCTGTGCAGTTCGATGAAGGCCTTGATCGCGCCGAAGAGGCCGTCCTTCAGCCCGCTCTCGTGCGTGCCGCCGGCCACCGTGGGG
>CAYPDO010001070.1:0-1413 GCA_964409495.1 uncultured Bordetella sp. | reverse complement strand
GCCGTCCTTGATGACGGTGACGTCGATGTTGACGATGTCGCCGTTCTTCAGCGGCTTCTCGTTCGGGATGCCGTGGCACACCTGATGGTTGACCGAGGTGCAGATCGACTTCGGGTAGGGCACATAGCCGGGCGGCTGGTAGTTCAGCGGCGCCGGGATGCCCTGCTGCACGTTCACGATGTGGTCGTGCGCCAGCTTGTCGAGCTGCTCGGTGGTGACGCCGGGCTTCACGTGGGGCGTGAGCATGTCCAGCACTTCAGAGGCCAGGCGGCCGGCGATGCGCATGCCGTCGATGTCGGCAGCGGTCTTGAGGGTGATCGGCATAGCCGGCAATTATCCCACCTCAAAGTAGAATCGAGGGTTTTCATGGGCATGGCCATCGGCTGGCGGCGCCACATGGAAACCATCCCCTGACGCCACCCGGGTTGCCATGACGCAGACCACCACGCCCTCCACCCCCACCGTGTTCTTCGTCGAGGGCGGCAACGCGCTGTCGGCCTTTCGGGCCCAGGCCCTGCTGCCGCGGCTGCAGGCGGTGAGCGAGCGCATCACCGGCGTGGCGGCGCGCCATGTGCACTGGGTGTGGAGCGATGCCGCGCTGGATGCCGGCGCGCGCGACACGCTGGCCGGCCTGCTGACCTACGGCGACCCCTACACCCCGGCCAAGGACGAGGCCCACGCCGCGCTGGTGGTGGTGCTGCCGCGCCTGGGCACCGTGTCGCCCTGGGCCAGCAAGGCCACCGACATCGCCCACAACTGCGGCTTGGCCATCCACCGCGTCGAGCGCGTCACCGAGTTCCGCCTGCAGCTCAAGAGCCCCCTGATCGGCTCGGCCAAGCCGCTGGGTAATGCCGAACTGCAGGCCTGCGCGCTGCTGCTGCACGATCGCATGACCGAGAGCGTGGCCTTCGAGCGCGCCGCCGGCCAGCATCTGTTTGACGCCCGCCAGGCCGAGCCGCTGGCCCATGTGGACGTGCTGGGCCAGGGCCGCGCGGCGCTGGACCGGGCCAACGGCGACTGGGGCCTGGCGCTGTCGGCCGACGAGATCGACTACCTGGTCGAGGCCTTCACCCGGCTGGGCCGCAACCCCAGCGACGTGGAACTGATGATGTTCGCCCAGGCCAACAGCGAGCACTGCCGCCACAAGATCTTCAATGCCGATTTCAGCATCGACGGCCAGCGCCAGCCGCTGAGCATGTTCGGCATGATCCGCAACACCGAGAAGCTGTCGCCCCAGCACAGCATCGTGGCCTACAGCGACAACGCCGCGGTGATGGAGGGCGGCCCGGTCGAGCGCTGGCTGCCGCAGGGTTTCACCAACGCGCCGGTGTACGGCCCGCGCCACGAGCTGGCCCATGTGCTGATGAAGGTGGAGACGCACAACCACCCCACGGCGATCAGCCCGTTTCCGGG
>CAYPDO010001069.1:0-1413 GCA_964409495.1 uncultured Bordetella sp. | reverse complement strand
TGATGACTTGGTCGTTGCCGCCGAGCTCGGGCTCGGTGCTGGTGGCCGTGGTCAAGCGGCCTTGGGCGTCGAACAGCAGTTCGCCGTTGTCGGCCAGCACGGCATCCACGCCGGTGCCGGTGCGCACGGTGTCGGCACCCACGCCGGCCAGCAGGTTGTTGCGGCCGTCGCCGAGGGTCAAGCTGTCGCCGCCGCCGGTGGCGGCGGTGGTGTCCAGCGTGGCGGCACGGGTCAGCACACCGGCCGCGTTGAACGTGAACGTGGCGTTGTCACCCGCCGCCTGGCGCGTGCCGGTGCCAGCCGCAATCGAGTCGGCACCGAAGCCGCCGATGACCAGCTTGTCGCCATCGCCCAGCGTGATGCGGTCGTCGCCGCCCACGTCCAGCGCACTGCTGGCCACGCTGACCCACACGCCCGGCGCCGAGCGTTCGACCGCGCCGTTGTCGCCCAGCACCAGGTCGCTGCCGTTGCCGGCGCCCAGCACGTCGGCGCCGGCCCCGCCGAGGGCCAGGTTGTCGCCCTGGCCCGCGGCGATCTGGTCGGCGGCGCCGTCGGCGGCATCGGTGCTGCGCACGGTGATCCAGGCGCCGGTGTTGTCGAAGCCGATGAGGCCCTGGTCGCCCAGCAGCACATCGTTGCCACTGCCGGCGCTCAAGCTGTCGGCACCGCGCCCGCCCAGCAGCAGGTTGTGGCCCTGGCCCGCATCGAGGTGGTCGTCGGCCCGGCTGGCGCTGGACAGCAGCGTGGCCACCTGGGTGCGCACACCCGCGGCCTGGCTGGCCGACAGCAGCAGCACGCCGTCGGCCACAGGCGCCGTGATCGTCCAGCCATGGACGGCATCGCCGCTCACCGTGGGTGCACCGGCCAGTGCCGGCAGGGTGGCCAGGGCCTGGCCCAGCGCATCGGCGCTGGCCGCCAGGTTCAAGGCCACGGTCTGCGTGCCATCGCCCAGCTGGTAGCTGCCCGCCACGCCGGACAGTTGCAGGCTGGTGGCCTGCGCCGTCAGCCGTGCACTGCCCAGCGGCAGCAGCGACAGGTGCTCAAGCCCCGCACCCTGCAGCAGCCAGGTGCCGCCGAAATCGGCGCCGCTGTCCACCGTCAGGCCGGCAGCAAAGGCCACCGGCAGCCGCTGCAGCGCCAGTGCCAGTTCGCTGGCCGTGATGTCGGCGCGCAGCAGGACGCTGGCCTGGCCGTCGCCCAGCACAAACACGCCGCTGGCGCCCAGGCTCAGCAGGCCCCCCGCAAAGTCGGCCGTGGCCGCGGCCTCGGCGCGCAGCACGCCGGCCACGCTGGCCTGGGCCACGCTGACCTGGAACTGCCCGGCCGCGCCCGTGACGCTGATGCTGGCGCCGGCCAGGCCGGCCAGCGACTGCAGCGCCGCCAGCACCGCGGCGGCATCGGCCTCGGCGGCCA
>CAYPDO010001068.1:0-1414 GCA_964409495.1 uncultured Bordetella sp. | reverse complement strand
CGGCCGAGGTGAAGCACGAGTGGTTTGTGATTGACGCCACCGACAAGGTGCTCGGACGTGTCGCCAGCGAAGTGGCACTCCGTCTGCGCGGCAAGCACAAGGCCATCTACACGCCTCACGTCGATACCGGTGATTTCATCATCATCGTCAACGCCGACAAGATCCGTGTCACCGGCAACAAGGCCGAGCAAAAGGTGTACTACCGCCACTCGGGCCACCCGGGCGGCATCTACGGCACCAAGTTCAAGGACATGCAAGCCAAGCATCCGGGGCGCGCCCTGGAGAAGGCCGTCAAGGGCATGCTGCCCAAGGGTCCGCTCGGCTACGCGATGATCAAGAAGCTGAAGGTGTACGCTGGTGATTCGCACCCGCATACCGCCCAGCAGCCGAAGGTGCTGGACATTCCAGCGCTGGCAATCTAAGGAGCGGCGATGATCGGCAATTGGAATTACGGCACCGGCCGCCGCAAGTCTTCGGTGGCGCGCGTGTTCATCCAGAAGGGTGACGGCCAGATCGTGGTCAACGGCAAGCCCGTGAGCGACTACTTCGGCCGCCAGACCTCGATCATGATCGTCAAGCAGCCGCTGCTGCTGACGAACCATGAGGGCACCTTCAACATCAAGGTCAACGTGCAGGGCGGCGGCGAAAGCGGCCAGGCCGGCGCGGTGCGCCACGGCATCACCCGTGCGCTGATCGACTACGACGCGACGCTCAAGAGCGAACTGAGCCATGCCGGCTTCGTGACGCGTGATGCGCGTGAAGTCGAGCGTAAGAAGGTCGGTCTGCACGGCGCGCGTCGCCGCAAGCAGTTCAGCAAGCGCTGAGGCCTTTCGCCGGCGGCGGCCTTGTGCTGCCGCCGTTGCGCCAAAGCCGCCTGCGGGCGGCTTTTTCATGCCCAAAGCCCACGGGTGCAACGCGGTCAAGGCGCCCCGGGCCCTCTCCGGTGGACAATTCGCATCCTGCAGGGCCAGCCGCGGCCTGCCCACAATCCTGGAGTCCCGCTGATGAACGCCGTTGCCGAAACCCTTGTTGCCGACACCACCGCGATGCCTGCCCCGCTGGTCTTCACCGACAGCGCCGCCGCCAAGGTGGCCGATCTGGTGGCCGAAGAGGGCAACCCTGAGCTGAAGCTGCGCGTGTTCGTGCAAGGTGGCGGCTGCTCGGGCTTCCAGTACGGCTTCACCTTCGACGAGGTGGTCAACGACGACGACACCGAGATGAAGAAGAACGGCGTCACGCTGCTGATCGACGCGATGAGCCTGCAGTACCTGGTGGGCGCCGAGATCGACTACAAGGAAGACCTGCAGGGTGCGCAGTTCGTGATCAAGAACCCGAACGCCACCACGACCTGCGGTTGCGGGTCGAGCTTCTCGGCCTGATCGCTTCAAGCGTCCAGCGCAAAGGCCGCCGAGAG
>CAYPDO010001067.1:0-1422 GCA_964409495.1 uncultured Bordetella sp. | reverse complement strand
AGCAGGATGGCCATGCGCTTGCCCACGTTCTCGCGCGTGACGTCGCGGAAGATGCGCGCGCCCTTGGCGTCGAGCGTCAGGTGCACGGCCGGCTCGCCGCTGGAGCCCGAATCAAAGCCCGATTGCGCATCGGTGAGGTTCTCGCCGGTCAGCACCACCTGGCGAAACACGATGATCGGCGGCCCGCCGCGCTCGACGTAGCGCTCGGTGCCGAAGGGCACCGGGCCGCTGCCGGCCGCGGCGGCCGCGGCCTCGGCGCTGTCCTCGACCATGCGCACCTCCAGCGTGGCGGTGCGGCCGATGATGTCCTTGGCGCGGGCGGTGTCCTGCACGCCGGGCAGCTGCACCACCACGCGGTCGGCGCCCTGCTGCTGGATCACCGGCTCGTTGGTGCCCAGCTCGTTGATGCGGTTGTGCAGCGTGGTGATGTTCTGCTTGATCGCAGCATCCTGCACGGCCTTGGCGGCCGGCGCCTTGAGCTCGCCGGTGAGCTTGACGTCGCTGCCATCGGCGGCGGCCGTCCACTGCCAGTCGGGCAGCTGGTCGGCCAGCAGGTTGGCGGCCTGGGTGGCGGTGGCCTGGTCGCGAAAGCGCACCGTCACCAGCTGGCCGTCGCGGGCGATGCCGGCGTGGCGCACGTTCTTGTCGCGCAGCAGCGCGCGGGCGTCGCCGGTCACGCTCTCGGCCTTCTTCAGCAGCGCGGCCTTCATGTCCACCTGCATCAGGAAGTGCACGCCGCCACGCAGATCCAGGCCCAGGAACATGGGCATCGCGTGCAGGCTGCTCAGCCAGGTGGGGGTGCGGCTCAGCAGGTTCAGCGCCACGATGTAGCCAGGGTTGGCCGCATCGGGGTTCAGGGCCTTGGCGATGGCGTCCTTGGCCTTGATCTGGTCGTCGGTGCTGCGAAAGCGCGCCTTGACCGAATTGCCCTCGAACTGCACGAAGTCGGCCTTCAGGCCGGCGGCCTGGATGGCCTGCTCGACACGCGGCACCAGCCCGGCGTCGACCTTCAGCGTGGCCTTGCCCGACGACACCTGCACGGCCGGCGCCTCGCCGAAGAAGTTGGGCAGGGTGTAGATCAGCCCGACCACCAGCGACAGGGCCAGCAGGGCGTATTTCCACCAGGGGTAACGGTTCATCGTCGCGATCCTCGACCCGGCGGCAGGCCCTGCGTGGCAGGTGGCTGCGGCGGCGGGTGGTTCACCCCGGGGCCGGGGTGCATCCGAAAGCCCCGGTGCCTGGGCACCGGCGGCTGCACATCACTTGCCGACGGTGCCCTTGGGCAGCACCTGCACCACCGCGCTGCGCTGCAGCTGCAGCTCGACACCGCTGGCCACCTCGAGGCGCAGGTGGTTGTCGTCGAGCTTGGTCACGCGGCCCACCAGGCCACCCGAGGTGACCACCTCGTCGCCCTTGGCCAGC
>CAYPDO010001066.1:0-1428 GCA_964409495.1 uncultured Bordetella sp. | reverse complement strand
GCGCAAAGCCCGCCCGAACGCCCTCAGTGGCTGCCCCTCGCCTGATCGGCGAGGCGGGTCTCTTCCCTTCCTGAAGCCCGTTCGCGCCTGCGCGCGCGCCTCCTGACGCATCGGTCAGTGGCGCCGTTCGAGGCCCGATCCGACCTGAGTCCCTCAGCGTCGCCTCTCGCCGATCTCCCGTGGGTTGTTCTCAACACTGGAGCATCGGATGCACCGAAGAAGATTTCCGGCTGCCGGGCGGTGGCCACACACTGCCCGCGCCACCCTGACCCTGGCACTGGCTGCCGCACTGACAGGCGGCCTGATCCAAGCGCACGCGCAAACAGCGGTACCGCCCGCAGCGCAGGACCCGCTGACCCTGCGCGGGGCCTTTGAAGCGGCATGGGCCCGCCAGCCTGAAGCACTGGCGCTCGCGACACGGCGGGATGCGGCACGCGCTCAGGCGCAGGCCGCCCAGTCGTGGACGCCCGAGCCTGTCGCCATGGAGCTGTCGACCAAGACGGACCGCCTGAACCGAAACCTCGGCACGCGGGAATACGAAGTCGGCGTCGCCATCCCGCTGTGGCTGCCGGGTGAACGCGGTCGCAGCCAGGCACTGGCCGACGCCGAAGGCCGTGCTGTCGAGAGCCGGACCACTGCGGCCCAGCTGCGCATCGCGGCCGCCGTGCGGGAAGCCTGGTGGTCCTGGCAGCGGGCACACGCGGAGCTGGAAGCCGCGCGCGGCCAACTGGAAAACGTTCGCCGCATCGCGGCCGACGTGGGCAAGCGCCTGAAGGCTGGGGATCTGGCCCGAGCCGACCAGCACCAAGCCGATGCCGCGGTGGCTGCGGCCGAAGGCGCCGTTGCGCAGGCAGACGGTGCGCTCACGGTCGCGCAGCAGCATCTTCGCTCGCTGACCGCCATGCCCGCCGTCGGCCTGGCCAGCGCCATGCCGAGCCAGGCCGAGCCCGAGCCGCCCACTCCGGCAACTGCCACGGCCGAGATGGACGACCATGCCGAACTGCTTGCGCTGAAGGACCGCGCAGCGGTCGCCGAGGGAGCGATCGCGCTGGCTGCCACCCAATCACGTGCCAGCCCGGAGCTGACGATCGCCGCCACCCGCGATCGGGGCGCCTACGGGGAGTCCCACAACCAGACCTTCACCGTCGGTGTGCGCATCCCCTTCGGCGCCGGACCCCGACACGACGCACGCGTGACCACTGCGCGCGCCGAAGCGGTCGAGTTGCAGGCGCAGATGGCGCTCGAACGTGCCCGCCTTGCGGGCGAACGTGAGGCTGCCCGGGCACGCGCCGATGCCGCGCGCGCGCAGCTCGCGGCCGCCGAACGACGCGCGGGGCTTGCGCTGGAGTCGCGAGGCTTCTTCGACAAGTCGTTCCGGCTCGGCGAGACCGACCTGCCCACCCGCTTGCGCATCGAGTCCGAGGCCGC
>CAYPDO010001065.1:0-1441 GCA_964409495.1 uncultured Bordetella sp. | reverse complement strand
CTTCGTGCCCGAGCCGCAGGTGCGCGACCACCTGCGCGCCGGCCGCCTGGTGGCGCGTGCCGTGGCGCGCCAGCGTGTGCCGGCGCGCTTCGGCTACGCCTGGCGGCGCAGTGCCGGCCTGGGCCAGGCGCTGCAGTGGTGGCTGGGCCAGCTCGAGAGCCCCACCACGCGTGCCGCGCTGCTGGACCGGCACTGCGGCCTGCTGGAGCCGCTGGAGTAGCACGCCGGCCATGTCCGACCGCAGCAGTACCCGTCGGCCCGGCTATGTCGGGCGGTTCGCGCCCTCGCCCACCGGGCCGCTGCATGCCGGCTCGCTGGTGGCGGCGCTGGCCAGCTGGCTGGATGCGCGCGCCCATGGCGGCAGATGGCTGGTGCGCATCGAGGACGTGGACACGCCGCGCTGCGTGCCCGGTGCCGACGAGCTGATCCTGCGCCAGCTGGCGCGCTGCGGGCTGTTTCCTGACGAGGCGCCGGTGTGGCAGTCGCGCCGCGGCGCGCTGTACGAGGCGGCGATGCGCCGGCTGCACACGCTGGGCCTGGTCTACCCCTGTGCCTGTACCCGGCGCGAGGTGGAGGAGGCCCTGGTGGCGCTGGGCGTGCTGCATGGCCGTTTCGAGGAACGGGTGTACCCCGGCACCTGCCGCCAGGGCCTGCACGACCGGCCGGCGCGCGCCACCCGCCTGCTCACGCTGTGCGGCGGCATCGAGGCCGTGGTGAGCTGGAACGACCGGCGCAGCGGCCCGCACCGCCAGAACGTGGCGCGCGAGGTGGGCGATTTCGTGCTGCACCGCGCCGACGGCCTGTGGGCCTACCAGCTGGCCGTGGTGGTGGACGACGGCGCGCAAGGCATCACCGACGTGGTGCGCGGCGAGGATCTGGCCGACAACACCGCGCGCCAGATCCACCTGCAGCGCCTGCTGGCCCTGCCCGAGCCGCGCTACCTGCATGTGCCGCTGGTGCTGGGCGCCGACGGCCACAAGCTCAGCAAGCAGAACGGCGCCCGGCCGCTGGAAACCCGCGATCCGCTGGCCGCGCTGCGCGCCGCCGGCCAGGCGCTGGGCCTGCCCGAGATCCACGCCGCCAGCGTGCCCGACTGGCTGCAGGCGGCCACGCTGGCCTGGGGCCAGCTCTGGTTGTGATGGCATGATCCCGCCCCGCGAGCCTGGCCTCGCAAAGCCTCCAACCGTTCCAGGATTCCTCTGATGACCACCACCGCCTCCGGCCTCCAGTACGAAGACACCACGCCGGGCACCGGCGCCACCGCCCAGGCCGGCCAGTCGGTCACTGTGCACTACACCGGCTGGCTGCACGACCCCGCGGCGCCCAATGGCCGCGGCAGCAAGTTCGACAGCAGCAAGGACCGCGGCGAGCCCTTCGAGTTCGAGCTCGGCGCCGGCATGGTCATCCGCGGCTGGGACGAGGGCGTGCAGGGCATGCAGGT
>CAYPDO010001064.1:0-1449 GCA_964409495.1 uncultured Bordetella sp. | reverse complement strand
GCAGGGCACGGTGGATGGCCAGGAGAACCCGATTCCCGTCATCCTGGCCAGCAAGTTCAGCCAGGTGCAAAAGCACCTGTCGCTGACCGGCCATGTCTACTCGCCGGCGGTGATCATCCTGTCGCCTGCGGTGTGGGGCAAGCTGAGCGAGGCCGACAAGAAGGTGTTCACCGAGGCCGACCTGAAGGCCGGCGCGGCGCAGCGCAAGAAGGTCAACGACGACGAGGCCAACGGCATCGCCCAGCTGAAGAAGGACGGCATGCAGGTGGTGGAGAAGGTCGACGGCGACAGCTTCCGCAAGGCCGTGGCGCCGGCCTATGCCGACTTTGCCAAGGAGTTCGGCGCGGACAAGATCGCGGCGATCCAGGCCGTCAAATAACCCCCCCCCGAAGCGCCTGCGGCGCCTCCCCCCCGGGGGGCACCGCCAGCGGACCGGCGGAGCCGGATCCGCGGCGGTTGCTGGGTTTGGGCCGTGCACTGCCACGTTGTTGTGCGCTTGGTTGACGGCTGGAAGGAATTGGCATGCGTCGTCTGTTGTTGCGGCTGGACCGGGTGCTCTCGGGCCTGTCGCTGAACCTGGCCTGCGGGCTGCTGGCCGTGATCACCGTGCTGGGCCTGTGGCAGGTGGTGGCGCGCTTCGTGTTGTCGCAGCCGTCCACCTGGACGGAGGAGTCGATGCGCCGGCTGCTGATCTGGTGCGTGATGCTGGGCGTGGTGGTGGCCTTCCGCCGCGGCGCGCTGGTGTCGGTGGACCTGATGCTGCGCCTGTCCACCGGCGCCTGGCACACCGTGGTGCGCAGCGTCATCACCGGCAGCTCGCTGCTGTTCCTGGCGGTGCTGGTGTGGTTCGGCATCCAGCTGGCCTGGCGCGTGCGCTTCCAGACCTTTGCCAGCATGGAGCTCAGCATGGCCTGGGCCTATGCCGCCTTCCCGGTGGGCGCGGCGCTGGCCTGCGTGGCGGTGCTGGCCAACCATGTCGATCCGCAGAACACCGAGCTCGAATCGGCGCAGTGACGAGAACAGACATGCCTCCACGCTCACCCCAATCGCTGCCCTGAAATGAAACCCCCATGCGCACTTCGTTCGCTGCCCCCCGAGGGGGGCGCGTCAGTACCTTCGGACGGCCGGGCGGTACTGACATGTCCCTGACCCTTCTCATCACGATGCTGCTGGCCTTCGCCTTCAGCATCTCGATCGCGGTGGCGATCGGCGGTTCGGCCATGCTGGGCCTGGCGCTGTTCGACCCCGAGCGCCTGATCCTGGCCCCCAAGGAGATGTTCACCGCGATCGACAAGTTCCCGCTGGCGGCCATCCCGTTCTTCATCCTGGCCGGCAACCTGATGGAAACCGGCGGCATCAGTCGCCGCCTGGTCGAGTTCGCCAAGAGCCTGGTGGGCGGCGTGCAGGGCGGCCTGCCGATGAGCTGCGTGCTCACCTGCATGATCTTCG
>CAYPDO010001063.1:0-1464 GCA_964409495.1 uncultured Bordetella sp. | reverse complement strand
CACTCCGACGTGGGCGACCACACGGTGGCGGCCAAGGTCAACGGCGAGCCGGTGGCGCTGCGCACCGAGCTGAAGAGCGGCGACGTGGTCGAGGTCATCACCGCCCCCGGCGCAAGGCCCAACCCCAGCTGGCTGAACTTCGTGCGCACCGGCCGTGCGCGCTCCAAGATCCGCCACTTCCTCAAGACCATGGAGCAGGAAGAGTCGCGTGCGCTCGGCGAGAAGCTGCTGGCCCAGGCCCTGCGCGGCGAAGGCATGGCCCTGCCCTCGGCCGAGCTCGACGACAGCCCGGCCCAGGCACTGTGGCAGCAGCTGGCGCGCTGGAGCGGCAACCGCGGCCGCACCGACCTGCTGGTGGACATCGGCCTGGGCAAGAAGATCGCCACCATCGTGGCCAAGCGCCTGGCCCAGCTGATGACCGAGCACGGCCGGCGCCCCGATGCGGTGACGCTGACCATGAACCGGTTCCGCGCCGCCGAGGAGGCCGTGCCGGCCCTGCACGGCGTGGTGATTGACGGCAGCGAAGGCGCCTCGGTGCAGCTGGCCAGCTGCTGCCGGCCGATCCCGGGCGACGAGATCCGCGGCTATCTGGGCCGCGGCGAGGGCCTGATGGTGCACACCGCCGAGTGTTCGGTGGGCCGGCGCCTGGCCGAGCGCGACCCCGATCGCTGGATGGCGGTGGAATGGGCCGAGCAGCCGGTGAAGAGCTTCGAGACCTCGGTCAAGCTGCTGCTGCGCAACGGCAAGGGGGCGCTGGCCCAGGTGGCGCAGGCCATCAGCAGCGCCGAGGCCGACATCAGCCACCTCGACATGGACAACGAGCCGCAGTCAGAAGCCGTGGAACTGCGCCTGCTGCTGGCCGTGCGCGACCGCCAGCACCTGGCCGATGTGCTGCGCACGCTCAAGCGCGCACCGCCTGTGCTGCGCGCCAGCCGCGTCAAGGCTTGAATGCGCATTCAAGGCCGCCGACCGCAGCCACGAAAGCACCACGCCGTTTGGTGATTTATTACCCGGCCGGATCGTTAATATGGAGGGCGACAGCGCGTCCAGCTTTCCCTACATTGGCGTCAGACCGTTCACACGGCATCTGCTCAGGGAAACAGCGCCAGCGGCGCCCGCACTGCAACCGCAGTCGGGCGCCGTGTGGTTTCTGGCCCTGCTTGACCCTTGTCAGGCCGTAGCGCCCGGCGGCGGATAGGTCACGGCAATCACATCCAGCGTTTCCACGCCGCCCGGTGTCTGCAACCGCACCTCGTCGCCCTCGCGGGCCTTGATCAGCGCCCGCGCGATCGGCGCGATCCAGCTCACCTCGCCGGCCAGCGCGTCGGCCTCGTCGATGCCCTTGATGGTGATGGTGCGCTCTTCGCCGCGGCTGTTGGCATAGGTCACCGTGGCGCCGAAGAACACCTGGTCGCTGCCATGGTGGACGCTGGGGTCGGCCACCTCGGCGATGTCCAGGCGCTT
>CAYPDO010001062.1:0-1467 GCA_964409495.1 uncultured Bordetella sp. | reverse complement strand
CACTCGCTGCTGGCCGTGCAGCTGATCTCGCGGCTGCGCAGCGCGCGGGGCATCGAGCTGCCGCTGAGCGAGCTGTTTGCCGCCACCAGCCTGGCCGAACTGGCCCAGCGCGTGGCCCAGGCCCGCGACAGCGAGCAAGGCGAGATCCCCCGCGTTGCCCGCGACGAGCCGCTGGCCCTGTCGCTGGCGCAGCAGCGCCTGTGGTTCCTCAGCCGCATGGGCCAGGCCGATCAGGCCTACCACATCAGCGGCGCCGTGCAGCTGGACGGCGCGCTCGACCGCCACGCGCTGCAGCAAGCCCTGCAGCGCATCCTGCAGCGCCACGAGGCCCTGCGCACCCGCTTCGTGCAGGTGGACGGCCAGCCGCGCCAGTGCATCGACGATGCGCTCAGCCCCCTCAGCTGGCAGGAGCACACGCTGCACGCGCTGCCCGGCGAGGCCGACGCGGCCCACGCCGAGCGCGCGCAGGCGCTGCTGCAGTCCTTGGGCGAACAGCCCTTCGATCTGGAGACCGGCCCGCTGCTGCGCACCGCGCTGATCGCGCTCGACGCCCAGCGCCATGTGCTGGCGGTGACGATGCACCACATCGTCTCCGACGGCTGGTCCATCGGCGTGCTGCTCAACGAGCTGAGCGTGCTGTACGGCGCCTACACGCGCGGCCTGCCCGACCCGCTGGCACCGCTGGCCATCCAGTACGCCGACTACGCCGCCTGGCAGCGCAGCTGGCTCGACAACGGCCACTACGAGGCCCAGTGCCGCTACTGGCAGCACACGCTGGCCGACTGCCCGCGCGTGCTGGAGCTGCCCGCCGACCATGCGCGCCCGGCGCAGCAGGACTTCCGCGGCGCCAGCCTGGGCGTGGCGCTGGATGCCGGGCTCACCGCGCAGCTGCAGGCGCTCAGCCAGCGGCACGGCGTCACGCTGTACATGACGCTGCTGGCCAGCTGGGGCCTGGTGCTGGGCCGTCTGGCCGGGCAGGAGCAGGTGGTGGTGGGCAGCCCGGTGGCCGGGCGCAACCGCGCCGAGGTGGAGCCGCTGATCGGCTTCTTCGTGAACACGCTGGCGTTGCCGGTGGACCTGCGCGAGAACCCGAGCGTGGCGCAGTTGCTGGGGCGGGTGAAGGCGCAGGTGCTGGGGGCGCACCAGCACCAGGCGCTGCCCTTCGAGCAGATCGTGGAGCTGGTGCAGCCGCCGCGCAGCCTGGCGCACACGCCGCTGTTCCAGGTGGTGCTGGCGTGGCAGAACGCGCCGCAGGGCGAGCTGCGCCTGGGTGAGCTGGAGCTCAACAGCGTGGGCAGCCCCACCACCACGGCGCAGTTCGACCTGACGCTGGAGCTGCAGCCCAGTGGGGATGCCATCGTGGGGGCGCTGAACTATGCGCAGGCGCTGTACGAGGCGCCCACGCTGCAGCGCTACCTGGGCTACTGGCGCACGCTGCTGCAGGCCATGGTGCAAGGCGACGCGCAG
>CAYPDO010001061.1:0-1469 GCA_964409495.1 uncultured Bordetella sp. | reverse complement strand
CTGGTGCGCCACTTCAAGGAGGCCATCCCGCTGCAGACCACGGCGATGAACGAGGCCACCACCATCATGGGGGGCTACGACAACATCGAGAAGGCGGTGCTCAACATCCGCCAGCGCGCCAAGCCGGCCATCATCGCGATCTGCTCCACCGGCCTCACCGAGACCAAGGGCGACGACGTCGAGGGCTACCTGAAGCTGGTGCAAAAGCGCCACCCCGAGGTGGCCGATACCGCGCTGGTCTACATCAGCACGCCCGACTACGTGGGCGCGTTCCAGGATGGCTGGGCCGCCGCGGTGAAGGGCCTGATCCGCCAGCTGGCGCTGCCCGATCAGCCGGTGGTCAAGGGCCGCATCGCCATCCTGCCCGGCGGCCACCTGAACCCGGGTGATCTGGAAGAGGTTCGCGACATCGTCGAGGCCTTCGGCCTGGAGGCGGTGATCGCGCCCGATGTCTCGGGCTCGCTCGACGGCCACATCCCTGACGACTGGCTGGGCACCACGCTGGGCGGCACGCCGCTGCAGGCGCTGCGCACGCTGGGCTCGGCCGAGCATTGCCTGGCCATCGGCGAGCAGATGCGCCCGGCCGCCGAGCAGCTGAAAAGCCAATGCGGCGTGGACTACACGCTGTTTGCGCGGCTCACCGGCCTGAGCGCCACCGATCCCTTCGTGATGAAGCTGGCCGCGCTGTCGGGCCGGCCGGTGCCGCCGCGGCTCAAGCGCCAGCGCAGCCAGCTGGTGGATGCCATGCTCGATGGCCACTTCCACTTCGGCCACAAGAAGGTGGCGCTGGGCGCCGAGCCCGATCTGCTGTGCGCGGCCGGGCACTTTCTCACCGAGATGGGCGCCGAGCTCAGCGTGGCCATCACCACCACGCCCAGCCCGGTGCTGGCCGGCATGCCCTGCAGCGAGGTGATCATCGGCGACCTCGAAGACTTCGAGCGCCTGGCGCAGGCCGCCGATGTGGATCTGCTGATCACGCATGCCCATGGCCGCCAGGCCGCCGAGCGCCTGAACAAGCCGCTGTTCCGCCTGGGCATCCCGATCTTCGACCGCATCGGCAACGCCCACACCTGCCATGTGGGCTACCGCGGCAGCCGCAACTTCGTCTACGCGGTGGGCAACCAGTTCATCACGCAGATCCCGCACCACGGGCCGAACGACTGGCCGCTGCCGCCCGCCGCCATCGAGGCCGCGCGCCCGCCGGCCGAGGTGCACCTGAGCGCCCAGATCGGCCGCATGCCCAAGGTGGCCGACGCCAGCGCCTGATCGTTTTCAGCCCACCCGCCCCACCCACCAGGAGAAGCCATGAAAGTCGCCTTCGCCACGCAGGACCAGCAGCGCGTCGACGCGCACTTCGGCTGGGCCAAGCACCTGGCCGTCTACGAGATCGAGCCCACCGGCTACAAGTTCGTGCAGGACTTCGGCTTCGGTGAAGACCTGGCCGAGGACGGCAACGAGGACAAGCTTGC
>CAYPDO010001060.1:0-1478 GCA_964409495.1 uncultured Bordetella sp. | reverse complement strand
CCGATTTCGTGAACCACATCCAGGCCAAGTACGCGCTGGGCAGCGCCTGGCGGCCTGTCGGTGCGAACTACAACGCACTTTGGATAGGCCAGAAGTTCTGGGAACGCACGGCCAATGCGCCCGACCAGCTACGCAAACGCGTGGCCTTTGCACTGCACCAGATCTTCATGGTGTCGCAGGTGGATAGCAACCTCTGGTGGCACGCTCGCGCTTATGCCAACTATGTGGATCTGTTGAACAAGAACGCTTTCGGCAACTTCCGCACGCTGCTGGAAGACATGGCGCTCAGCCCGGCCATGGGCATCTACCTGTCGCACATGCGCAACCGCAAGGAAGACGTCACCACCGGCCGCATGCCCGACGAGAACTTTGCGCGCGAGCTGATGCAGCTGTTCACCATCGGCCTGTACGAGCTGAACACCGACGGCAGCTTGAAGCGCGATGCCAGCGGCAACCCGATCGAGACCTACGGCAATGCCGATGTGGTGGCCATGGCCAAGGTGTTCACCGGCTGGGGCTGGGCCTACCCCGACAACCAGCTCACCGAGGCCAACTTCCGCTGGAACACGCCCAGCGTCACCGCCGCCAACGACACCCAGTACGACCTGCTGCCGATGAAGGCTTACGCCGCCTTCCATTCCACGGCCGAGAAAAAACTCTTTGCCGGCAAGAGCTGGGCCACCACGCTGCCGGCCGGCAGCAGCGCGCAGGCCGACCTGAAGGCCGCGCTGGACCTGCTGTTCAACCACCCCAACGTGGGCCCGTTCATCGGCCGACAGCTGATCCAGCGGCTCACCACCAGCCATCCCAGCGCTGGCTATGTGGGCCGCGTGGCGGCAGTTTTCAACAACAACGGCAAGGGTGTGCGTGGCGACCTGGCCGCCGTGGTGCGCGCAGTGCTGCTGGATGCCGAGGCACGCGCCACCCCGGCCGCCGCCTTCGGCAAGCTGCGTGAACCCGTGCTGCGTCTAGCGCAATGGATTCGCTTCTGCGGCGCCAAGTCAAGTACAGGGGAGTACATGCTGGACTGGTCATTGGACGGGCAAAGCCAGCGCGTCTTCTGGTCGCCCTCGGTGTTCAGCTACTTCCGCCCGGGCTATGTGCCGGCCAACACCAGCTTCGCCAGCGCCGGCGTCACGGTGCCGGAGTTCCAGCTGGTCAATGAGTCCACCGTGGCGGCCTGGATCAACACCGCGGAGGGCATGGCCGGCACTGGCCTGGGCTGGACCGGCACCGCCGTCGATGTGTCGTGCAGCTACGCCGCCCAGGCCGCGCTTGCCGCAGGCAGCAACCTGGCGGCGCTGCCCGAACAGCTGAACCTGCTGCTGCTGGGTGGGCGCATGCCCGGAGCACTGCGTCAGCAGATCCTCGACACCATGGGCAGCATCAGCGTCAGTGGCAACAACGGGGCGCTCAACCGCGCTCGCGCTGCCGTGTTCCTGACGCTGGCCTCGCCCGACTACGTGTTCCAGCCTTGA
>CAYPDO010001059.1:0-1478 GCA_964409495.1 uncultured Bordetella sp. | reverse complement strand
TTTTTCGCGAAAAAGAAAGGGGGTCGCCCGCCGGGGCGAATTCCCGGCGCGCTGCAGCGAGAAATGGGAAACCTCAGCCGAACAAGGCAAAGGCAAAGGCATGGGCAAAGGGACGGGCAAGGGGCAAGCCAAGGCCCCAGCCGCATCAGCCCGCGCCCGTCAGGGCTGCCGCCAGGTCACCTTCGCCGCATTGAACATGCGCTTGAGCTCGCCCGAACTGGCCAGCCCGTTCATCGCCAGTTGCACCGCCTGCGCCAGGTCGTCCGATTCCTTCTTCACCGCGCAGCCCACCGCCCAGCCATCGCGGCCCCGCGGAATGGGCAGCGGCTCGATCGAGAAGCGGGCATCGCCGGCCAGCACCGATTCCAGCTCCGAGGCCGTGCCGGCCGCGGCCGCCACCTCGCCGCGCTGCAGCGCCTGGGCCGCATCGCAGCCGTCCTTGAGCTTGGTGACCAGGCGCTCGCGGTACTTGCCACCCTCGGCACCGATCAGCAGCCAGCCGGCCAGGCTGAGGCCCGGCACGCCGATGCGCTGCTGCGCGCCGATGTCGTCCAGCGAGTCGAACTTCGGCACCTCGGCCACGCTGCGGGCGATCATCACCCGCTCGCGGTAGTAGGGCGCGAAGATCTGCACCTTCGGGTTGCCCAGCATCAGCGGGCGATCCACCGGCACATGCAGCAGCACGTCGGCCGGGCCCCAGCCCAGGTAGTGCCCGCGCCACACCATGTTGCGCAGGTCGTCGTCCATGTTCTCGCCGGCATGGAAGGGCAGGATCGAGGCCTTCAGGCCCATGGCCTTGGCCAGCGCCTGGGCCATCTCCACCTCGATGCCCTGGCCGTTCACATGGAACGGCGGCAGCTCGTGGTACAGGCCCACGCTGAGCGTGCCGCGCGCACGGATGCGCGCCAGCGCCGGCGGCCCGTCCTGGGCCAGCGCGGCCAGCGGCGTGCCGGTGGCGGCCAGCGCGGCGCCGGCCGCCAGCAGCCGGCGTCGGCGCATGGCCGCGGGGTTGTCATGCGTCATGCTTGTCTCCTGTGGCGGCGCAGTATCCATGCAGTGCCCGGCCCGCCGGGCCAACCCTGCGCGGCGTGGGGCCAGCGCGGTCAAGTTGCCCGGGCCGGCGTTCAGAACGTGCGTTCGCGGCGCGTCTCCAGGTAGGCCTTGATCGACCACATGGCTTCCTGGTTCAGGATGCCCTCGAACGGCGGCATGTACACCGCGCCGTTGCGCACCTTGCCGCGGCGCAGGCTGCCCAGGTAGTAGTCGTCCACGTCCTTCACGCAGGCGGCACGCTTCTTCTCGTCCTTCAGGCCGGCGCACTCGTTGTCGAGCTTGCGCAGATCCGGGGCGATCCCGCCCGAGATGGCCTCCAGGCCGTGGCAGCGGGCGCAGTTCTGGTTGTAGGCCGACGCGCCGATCTTGATCGCCGCGTCGTTCTTGCGATACGGGTTCTCGGCACGCCACTGCTCGCCCAGCGG
>CAYPDO010001058.1:0-1483 GCA_964409495.1 uncultured Bordetella sp. | reverse complement strand
CGACTGGGCCTGGGCCGATGCCTACCACCGCCACGGCCTGCGCTACTACCCCAAGCTGCTGGTAGCCGTTCCCTTCACGCCGGTGCCCGGCAGCCGGCTGCTGGCCCTGGACGAGGCTGCCCGCAGTGCGCTGCTGGCCGGCCTGCGTGCGGTGGCCGCGCAGCACAAGGCCTCAGGCTTGCACCTGCTGTTCCACCCCGAGGACGAAGCGGCGGCCGTGGCGGCCGCCGGTGGCCTGGTGCGCCAGGGCGTGCAGTTCCACTGGCAGCAGCAGGCCGATGCGCCGTGGCCCGATTTCGAGACCTTCCTGGCCAGCCTGGCACGCGAGAAGCGCAAGAAGATCCAGCAGGAACGCCGCCGCGTGGCCGAGGCCGGCGTCACCTTCACGGCCCACCGCGGCACCGAGATCTCCGACGCGCTCTGGCGCTTCTTCCATGCCTGCTACACCGGCACCTACCGGCTGCACCACTCCAAGCCCTACCTCAACCTCGACTTCTTCCAGGCCATGGGGCGCACGATGCCCGAACACTGGCTGCTGTTCGTGGCGCGGCGCGGTGGCGAGCACGGCGAGCCCATCGCGGCCTCGCTGGTGGCGCTGGACGACGCGCGCGGCGCCGCCTTCGGCCGCTACTGGGGCGCCACCGAGTACATCCCCTGCCTGCACTTCGAGGCCTGCTACTACCAGCCGCTGGCCTGGTGTCTGGCCCATGGCTACCAGCGCTTCGAGGGCGGCGCGCAGGGCGAGCACAAGATGGCGCGCGGCCTGATGCCGGCGCCCACCCGTTCGGCACACTGGCTGGCCCACCCCGAGTTCAACCGCGCGGTGGCCGACTACCTGGCCCAGGAGGGCGAGGGCATCGCCGCCTACATCGACGAACTGCACGAGCACAGCCCGTTCAAGTCACCGGCTTGATGCAGGGCAAGCCCTGAGGTCTTGCGGGGTTCAGCGGGCGGGCACCAGGCCTATGCTCGGACAAACCCTGATCCGGCGCCCCGCGCGCCGCGCTGCGCCCATGGACAAGCACTACCTGACCCCGCTGTTCTCGCCCGAGTCGATCGTCGTGTTCGCGGGCGATCCGGATCAACCGACACAGCAGACCGCCCACGGCCGCGCGCTGCTGGCCGAGTTGCAGAGCCGCGGATTCAAGGGGCCGATCACTTTTCTCGACATCACGATGAGCGGCACGCTGGCCGATCTGGCGCACTCGCGCGCCGATCTGGCCATCATCGCGCTGCCGCCCGACCAGGTGGCTGCGGCGCTGGAGGTGACCGGCCGCATCCGCTGCCGCGCCGCGCTGGTGTTGGGCGCCGGGATGTCGGGCGCGCAATGCAGCGAGCTGCTGGCCATTGCCAAGCGCCATGGCGTGCACATGCTGGGGCCCAACAGCCTGGGCTTCCAGCGCCCGCATCTGAAGCTCAATGCGGCCGCCGCCGGCCCGCTGGCCACACCGGGGCCGCTGGCGCTGGTGTCGCAGTCGGGCGC
>CAYPDO010001057.1:0-1504 GCA_964409495.1 uncultured Bordetella sp. | reverse complement strand
AGGTGAGCGTGGTGGCCTTCGACAAGACCGGCACGCTGACCGAGGGCAAACCGGTGCTGGTGGGCCTGCAGCCTGCGGCCGGCCTGGCCGACGGCGAGGCTGGCCTGCTGGCCCAGGCGGCCGCGCTGCAGACCGGCAGCGAGCATCCGCTGGCGCATGCCGTGGCCCGGGCCGCCGCGGCGCGTGGCATGCCGGCGGCCGCGGCGGCCGATCGGCGCGCCGTGCCCGGCCGTGGCATCCAGGGCACGCTGGCCGGCCGCCGGCTGGCGCTGGGCAGCAGCGCCTGGATGGCCGAGCTGGGCGTGGCCGATGCGGCGCTGGCGGCGCAGGCCGCGGCGCAGGCGGCGGCCGGACGCAGCGTGTCCTGGCTGGCCGATCTGGGGCCGGTGGTGGCCGGCGTGCCAGCCGCCGTGCCGCAGGCCCTGGGCCTGCTGGCCTTCGGCGATGCGCCCAAGCCCCATGCCGCCGCCGCCGTGGCCGCGCTGCGGGCCGCCGGCCTGCGCGTGGTGCTGATCAGCGGCGACAACCGCGGCGCCGCCCAGGCCCTGGCCATGCAGCTGGGCATCACCGAGGTGCATGCCGAGGTGCTGCCGGCCGACAAGGCGCGCGTGGTGGCCACGCTGCGCGAGGGGCTGGCATGGCCCACGGCAAGGCCGGGCCGCGCCAGGTTTCCCTGGCTGCCGCGATGGGTGGGCGGGGCGCAGCCCGGCGCGGAGGGCACGCGGCAGCGCGTGGCCATGGTCGGCGATGGCGTGAACGACGCGCCGGCCCTGGCCGCCGCCGACGTGGGCCTGGCCATGACCCATGCCGACGGCGGCGGCACCGATGTGGCCATGCAGACCGCCGGGCTGACGCTGCTGCGCGGTGACCCGATGCTGGTGGTGCAGGCGCTGGCGCTGTCGCGCGCCATCAGCCGGCGCATCCGCCAGAACCTGTTCTGGGCCTTCGGCTACAACGTGGTGGGCATTCCGCTGGCGGCCTTCGGGGCACTCAGCCCGGTGGTGGCCGGCGGCGCCATGGCGCTGTCATCGGTCAGCGTGCTGGCCAACGCGCTGCTGCTGGCGCGGCACAGGTCGCGCCCGATGCCGCCACCGCCCGTCGGGTAAATGCCGCGGCGGGCCGGGCGCGGGGCCGCATGGCGGGTGGTGTGGCCTGCCCGCAAGTCCGCGTGCTGGGCTACTTGGTCTTGCCCAGCACCTCGGCGCCGGCCCACATCGCATCCAGGTGCGGGAAGTTCCAGCGCCCGGGCGGCTCGCGGTCGATGATGCGGTCGCCGCTGTTGCGCGACAGGTCGATCAGCGTGGGCGTGATCGGCATCTCGCGCCGCGTGTCGAAGAAGGCCTTGACGATGGGCGAGGTCAGCGAATCGGCGTTCTGCTCCATCACCACCGCCAGCCGGCCCGACTCCAGCCGCACCAGCGCCCCGTTGGGGTAGATGCCCAGGCTGCGCACGAAGGCGCGGAACACGGCGGGGTCGAAGTGCCCCTTCCACGAGGCCATGCGC
>CAYPDO010001056.1:0-1505 GCA_964409495.1 uncultured Bordetella sp. | reverse complement strand
TGCCCAGCTACCTGAAGGACCACGGCCTCGACCCCTCGGTGGGCGCCACCGCGCTGATGCTGATCGGCCTGTTCAACATCTTCGGCACCTACACCGCCGGCGTGCTGGGCCAGACACTGGCCAAGCGCCACATCCTGGCCGCCATCTATGCGCTGCGCTCGGTGGTCATCGTGCTGTTCCTGTGGGCGCCGCTGACGCCCTGGTCGGTCTACCTGTTCGCCAGCGTGATGGGCTTTCTGTGGCTATCCACCGTGCCGCCGACCAATGCGGTGATCGCCCAGATCTTCGGCGTGCAGTACATGTCGATGCTGGGCGGCTTCGTGTTCTTCAGCCACCAGATGGGCTCGTTCCTGGGCGTGTGGCTGGGGGGCAAGCTGTACGACGCCACCGGCAGCTACGACATCGTCTGGTGGATCTCGGTTGCACTGGGCGTGATGGCGGCGCTGGCCAACCTGCCGGTGCGCGAGACGCCGATCGCACGCCAGCCGGCACCGCAGCCGGCCTGACGCCCCCGCCTTCCCCCCGCCTCATGCGCCGCCCCGTCCGCCTGCTGCTGTGGTGCGCCGCCGCCGTGGTGCTGGCCGCGGTGTGCGCGGCCTACCTGAGCCCGCACCTGGCCGTCGATCTGGCCGGCCGGCTGTGGGCCTGCTTCTGACATCTGCCGCACGGCTCACCCATGCACACCGGTTTTCCCCCCTCGCCCTGGCTGCTGCGTTGGGCGCACCTGCTGCCCGGTGCCGGCGCCAGTGCGCTTGACCTGGCCTGCGGCAGCGGCCGCCACCTGCGCTGGCTGGCCGCCCGCGGGCTGCGCTGCACCGGGGTCGACCGCGACGCCGCGGCGCTGGCCAGCCTGGCCGATCTGGGCGAGGCCGCCGAGCGCATCGCTGCCGACGTCGAGAACGGCCCCTGGCCCCTGCCCGGCCGGCGCTTCGACCTGGTGGTGGTGACGAACTACCTGTGGCGCCCGCTGTGGCCGCAGATCCTGGACAGCCTGGCGCCCGGCGGCTGGCTGGTCTACGAGACCTTCGCCGCCGGCAACGAGACCGTGGGCAAGCCCTCGCGGCCCGATTTCCTGCTGCAGCCCGGCGAGTTGCTGGCGCGCTGCGCCACGCTGCGCACCGTGGCCTACGAAGACGGCTTCCTGGACACCCCGCCGCGCTTCGTGCAGCGCATCGTTGCGCAGGCGCCGGGCGATGCCGCGGCCGGCCCGGCGCGCCACCGGCTGCAGCCGGCCACCGCCTGAGGCCGCCGCGGCCCGGCCAGCGCCGGTCCCGGCACAAACCCAGGCCCGGCCCCGCCGGAAGCACCCGCCCGGCCGGCTAAAATCGCCTGTTCGCAAGGAATCCGCATGAGACCCATTGTTGGCAGCATCGTCGCCCTCGTCACACCGTTCAACGAAGACGGCAGCGTCGACTACCCCGGCCTGCGCCGCCTGATCGACTGGCACATTGCCGAAGGCACCGACTGCATCGGCGTGGTCGGCACCACCGGCGAATCGCCCACCG
>CAYPDO010001055.1:0-1509 GCA_964409495.1 uncultured Bordetella sp. | reverse complement strand
GGCCGAGGCGCGCTATGTGCTTAAGACCTTCGACGGCATCGACCGCCCGGCCATCGCGGCCATGCTGCCCAACCAGAAGGGCGGCTTCACGAAGGTGCTCGATCTCGGCGCCAACGTCGACTGCAGCGCCGAGCACCTGCTGCAGTTCGCGGTGATGGGCAGCGCGTTGGTCAGTGCGCTCGACGATGGCAACGAGCAGCCCACCGTGGGCCTGCTCAACATCGGCGAAGAGGCCATCAAGGGCAGCGAGGTGATCAAGCGCGCCGGCGAGCTGCTGCGAGCGGCCGATGTGGCCGGGCAGATCAACTTCCACGGCAACATCGAAGGCAACGACATCTTCAAGGGCACCACCGACCTGGTGGTGTGCGATGGCTTTGTCGGCAACGTGCTGCTCAAGACCAGCGAAGGCCTGGCCGGCATGCTGTCGCAGATGATCAAGCAGGAGTTCACCCGCTCGCCGCTCAGCAAGCTGGCGGCGCTGGTGGCGCTGCCGGTGCTCAACCGCTTCAAGGCCCGCATCGACCATCGCCGCTACAGCGGCGGCGCGCTGCTGGGCTTGCGCGGCCTGGTGTTCAAGGCCCATGGTTCGTCGGATGCCTATGCCTTCGAACGCGCCATGGCCCGGGCGTATGATGCGGCGCGCAACCGACTGCTCGACCGCGTGCACCAGCGCATCCGTAACACGCTGGCCACGCCGGTGGGCGATGATGTCTCGGCGGCCCATGCCGAGCCGCCTGCCAAAGCCGCATGACGACACCGAACCCCGCCAGTCCCGCCCGTTTCTCACGCATCGCCGGCACCGGCAGCCACCTGCCGCCGCGCCGTCTCACGAATGCAGCGCTGGCCGCGCAGCTGGCCGAACGCGGCGTGGAGACCTCGGACGAGTGGATCGTCGAGCGCACCGGCATCCGCGCCCGCCATTTCGTCGACGAAGGCGTCAACGCCAGTGACCTGGCCGTGCACGCCGCACGCCATGCGCTCGAGGCCGCGGGCTGCGCCGCCGCCGACATCGATCTGATCATCGTCGCCACGTCCACGCCCGACATGGTGTTCCCGTCCACCGCCTGCATCGTGCAGCACAAGCTGGGCATCGCCGGCTGCCCGGCCTTCGACCTGCAGGCCGTCTGCTCGGGCTTCGTCTACGCGCTGACGGTGGCCGATTCGATGATCCGCACCGGCGCCGCCACGCGCGCGCTGGTGATCGGCGCCGAGGTGTTCTCGCGCATCCTGGATTTCAACGACCGTGGCACCTGCGTGCTGTTCGGCGATGGCGCCGGCGCCGTGGTGCTGGAGGCCAGCGCCACGCCGGGCATCCTGGCCAGTGACCTGCACGCCGATGGCAAGCATGTGGGCATCCTGTGCGTGCCGGGCACGGTGTCGGGCGGCCAGGTGCTTGGCAACCCATTGCTCAAGATGGATGGCCAGGCGGTGTTCAAGCTGGCCGTGGGTGTGCTCGAACAGGCCGCGCGCGCCACGCTCGACAAGGCCGGCCGCAGCGAGGCCGACATC
>CAYPDO010001054.1:0-1512 GCA_964409495.1 uncultured Bordetella sp. | reverse complement strand
CGCGCCGCGGCATGACGCGCAAGGCCGTGGCCCTGGCCGCCGCGGTGAGCGAGCGCCACCTGGCCAACCTGGAATACGGCATCGGCAACGCCTCGATCCTGGTGCTGCAGCAGGTGGCCCAGGCCCTGCACTGCCCGCTGGCCGAGCTGATCGGCGACATCACCACCTCCACGCCTGAATGGCTGATGCTGCGCGAGCTGCTGGAGCACCGCGACGAGGCCACGCTGCGCCGCGTGCGCGTGGCCGTGGGCGAGCTGCTGGGCACCGGCGGCGGCAATGCCGGGCGCAGCCCGCGCGTGGCGCTGATCGGCCTGCGCGGCGCCGGCAAGTCCACGCTGGGCCAGCTGCTGGCCGATGACCTGGGCTTTGCCTTCGTGGAACTGAGCCGCGAGATCGAGAAGTTTGCCGGCTGCAGCATCAGCGAGATCCAGGCGCTGTACGGCCAGAACGCCTACCGCCGCTACGAGCGCCGCGCGCTGGAAGAGGCGATCCAGATCTACCCCGAGGCGGTGATCGCCACGCCCGGCGGCCTGGTGTCCGACCCCGCCACGTTCAACCTGCTGCTGGCGCACTGCACCACCGTGTGGCTGCAGGCCAGCCCCGAAGACCACATGCGGCGCGTGGCCGCCCAGGGCGACATGCGGCCCATGGCCGCCAGCGCCGAGGCCATGGATGACCTGAAGCGCATCCTGGCCGGCCGCGCCGCGTTTTATTCCAAGGCCGAGTTCACGCTCGACACCAGCGCCCAGCCGCTGGAGCCCAGCTTCGCCGCGCTGCGCGAGCTGGTGCGCCAGGCCTTGTCGTTGCCGCTGGCCTAAGCCCACGCCATCCACCCGCATGCACAAAACTGCTTGACCGCGTTCTGATACATGCACGATACTGCCTGCACTGGAATCGGATCGAAGAACTATCCTGCCTAACCCACCGGCCGTCCGCAGGCCGAGGAGCCCACCGTGAGCCACGCTGCCCGTGTCGACTACCAGACCGACCCCTCCCGCTACCGCCACTGGACGCTGAAGGTGGAGGGCGCCGTGGCCACGCTGGCGATGGGCGTCGATGAAAACGGCGGCCTGCGCGAGGGCTACAAGCTCAAGCTCAACAGCTACGACCTGGGCGTGGACATCGAGCTGAATGACGCCATCAACCGCGTGCGCTTCGAGCACCCCACGGTGCGCACGCTGGTGGTCACCAGCGCGCGCGACAAGGTGTTCTGCTCGGGCGCCAACATCTTCATGCTGGGCTTGAGCAGCCACGCCTGGAAGGTGAACTTCTGCAAGTTCACCAATGAGACGCGCAACGGCCTGGAGGATTCCTCCAGCCACGACGGCCTGCGCACGCTGGCCGCCGTGAACGGCGCCTGCGCCGGCGGCGGCTACGAGCTGGCCCTGGCCTGCGACGAGATCATCCTGGTCGATGACCGCAGCAGCGCCGTGAGCCTGCCCGAGGTGCCGCTGCTGGGCGTGCTGCCCGGCACCGGCGGCCTGACCCGCGTGACCGACAAGCGCAAGGTGC
>CAYPDO010001053.1:0-1516 GCA_964409495.1 uncultured Bordetella sp. | reverse complement strand
CGCTGCCCGCCGCGCGTGCGGCCCAGCCGCGCCGTGCCGCGACGCCACCGGTGGCCCGGCGCATCGACTGGCGTCGCTTCCAGGCCGCGGCCGAAGCCGCGCCCACCGCCGCCCCGCAGGCTGATCGCGTTGGCGCCGTCCAGGCCGCCCAGCACGGCAGCGTGCGCGTGCGGGTGCCGCTGCTTGACCGCCTGGTCAACCAGGCCGGCGAGGTGAGCTTCTCGCGCACCCGCATCGAGACCGACCTGCGCCAGTTCAAGGGCGCCCTGGTCGACCTGAGCGAGAACCTGGAGCGCCTGCGCTCGCAGCTGCGTGACATCGAGCTGCAGGCCGAGAGCCAGATCGGCAGCCGGCTGGAGGCCGCGCGCGCCGCGGCCCAGCAGTTCGATCCGCTGGAGATGGACCGCTTCACGCGCTTCCAGGAACTCACGCGCATGATGGTCGAGTCGGTGTCCGACGTGGCCACCGTGCAGCGCGGCCTGCAGCGCACGCTGCAGTCGACCGAAGACGCGCTGGCCCACCAGGCGCGCATGACGCGCGACATGCAGGACGACTTGCTGCGCACGCGCATGGTCGAGTTCGAGGGCCTGTCCGAGCGCCTGTACCGCGTGGTGCGCCAGGCCGCCAAGGAAACGGGCAAGCCGGTGCGCCTGGACATCGTGGGCGGCTCGATCGAGATCGACCGCGGCGTGCTCGACCGCATGACGCCGGCCTTCGAGCACCTGCTGCGCAACAGCGTGGTGCACGGCATCGAGCCGGCGGCTGAACGCGCCGCCGCCGGCAAGGACGCCACCGGCACCGTCACCGTCACCGTCAGCCAGCTCGGCAACGAGGTGGCGGTGGAGGTGCGCGACGATGGCGGCGGCCTGCACCTGGACAAGATCCGCGAGCGCGCGCTGGCGCTGGGCCTGCTGGCCCCCGAGGCCATGCCCGACGATGGCGAACTGGCCAACCTGGTGTTCCAGCCCGGCTTCACCACCGCCACCGAGCTGACCGATCTGGCCGGCCGCGGCGTGGGCATGGACGTGGTGCGCACCGATGTCAACGCCATGGGCGGCCGCATCGAGACCGCCAGCGCGCCGGGCCAGGGCGCCAGCTTCAAGCTGGTGCTGCCGCTGACCACCGCCGTCACGCAGGTGGTGATGCTGCGCTGCGGCGAGCGCACCGTGGCCGTGCCGTCCACGCTGGTGGAAACCGTCAAGCGCATCCCGGCCGACGAGCTGGCCGGTGCCTACGAGCGCGGCGTGGCCGCGCACGCCGGCCGCGAGCTGCCCTTCTTCTGGCTCGACAGCCTGCTGCAGGGCACGCCACGCGGCACGCTGGGTGGGCGCAGCGGCCAGTCGGTGGTGGTGCGCAGCGCCGACCAGCGCATCGTGCTGCATGTCGATGACGTGCTGGGCAACCAGGAAGTGGTCATCAAGCACCTGGGCCCGCAGCTGGCGCGCCTGCCGGGCATGGTGGGCATGACGCTGCTGCCCTCGGGCCTGCCGGCGCCCATCTACAACCCGGTGGCGCT
>CAYPDO010001052.1:0-1517 GCA_964409495.1 uncultured Bordetella sp. | reverse complement strand
AGCGCCAGCACCACCAGGCCGGCGCCAACCGCCACGCGGTCGGCCAGCAGGCGGCGCAGCACGCTGGCCCAGTAGCCGGGGGAATGCTGCACGGCGGGCAGGGCGAGGGCGGTCATGAGCGCGCTATCCGGGGATCGAGGACGGTTTGAACCACATCCACCAGCAGGTTCAGCACCACGAAGAACATCGCCAGCACCAGGATCGTGCCCTGCAGCAGCGGCAGGTCGCGCTGGAAGATGGCGCTGTTGAGCAGAAAGCCGGTGCCCGGCCAGGCGAACACGGTCTCGATCAGGATGCTGCCGCCCAGCAGGTAGCCCAGCTGCAGGCCCATCACCGCCAGCGCGGTGGGGGCGGCGTTCTTCACCACATGGCAGAAGATGCCCACGTCGGTCAGGCCCTTGGCCTTCAGGCCGACGATGAACTCCTGCGCCAGCAGCTCGGCCACCAGCGCGCGCACGGTGCGCGCGATGATGCCCATCGGGATCACGCTCATCGTGGCCGCCGGCAGCACCATGTACTGCAGGTGGTTCCAATCCCAGGCCCAGCTGCCGGAGCCATCAGGCCCGGCGCCGGTGCTGGGCAGCCAGCCGGTCAGCGCCGAGAACAGGATCACCCCCACCATGCCCAGCCAGTAGTGCGGCACGCTGACACCCAGCACGCTCAGCATCGAGGCCAGGCGGTCGGGCCAGCTGCCCTGGAAGTAGCCGGCCACAAAGCCGAACAGGCTGCCCAGCACGAAGCCGATGGCCGTGGCCAGCACCGCCAGGCGCAGCGTGTTGCCCACGGCGTTGAACACCTCGCTGGCCACCGGCCGGCCGCTGGCGATACTGGTGCCCAGATCGCCCTGCAGCGCGCGCCACACCCACACGCCGAACTGCTCGGGCAGGCTGCGGTCGAAGCCGTAGATCTGGCGCATCTGCGCCGCCAGTTCGGCCGAGGCATCGGGCGGCAGGATGGCCACCAGCGGATCGCCCGGCGCCAGGTGCACCAGGGCAAAACACACCAGGGCCACGCCGGCCATGATCGGCAGCGCGTAGGCCACGCGCTGCAGCAGGTGGGCCAGCATCAGTCGATGGTCAAAGGTGCCAGATCGATGAACCAGCTGCGCGGCTGCACCACGCCCTTGACCTTGGCGGCAATGGCGCGCGGGCCCACGTCGTGCGCGATCCACACGAAGGGCGCCTCCTCCACCATGCGCGCATGCAGCCTGGCCAGCGCGGCGTCGCGCGCCTTGTCGTCGAAGCTGCTGCGCGCATCGGCGATCAGCTTGTCGATCTCGGCATTGCCGAAGTAGCCCCAGTTGTTGCTCACCGGCGGGAAGGTCTTGGTGCTGGCAAATCGCACCATCGCAAAGAACGGGTCCATCGCCGCGAAGCTCACGTTGATGGCGTTGCTGCCGTTGGCCGACGGATCCTTGGCGCCCTTGCGCCAGTTGGTGAACAAGGTGTTCCACTCGATCACGTCGAACTGCACGTCGAAGCCGCACTGCTTGAGTGACTGCTGCACGAACTCGTTCA
>CAYPDO010001051.1:0-1521 GCA_964409495.1 uncultured Bordetella sp. | reverse complement strand
TGCCGCAGCAGCGCTTCCAGTCGATCCAGGCGTGCGGTCCAGAAGCGCTCGTAGTGGCGCAGCCAGTCGTCGGCCGCCTGCAGCGGGGCGGCGTTCAGGCTGCAGACATGCGTGCGGCCCGAGATCTGGCGCGAGATGAGTCCGGCGGCCTCCAAGGCCTTGACGTGCTTGGAGGCCGCGGCCAGCGACATGCTGAAGGGCTCGGCCAGCTGACTGACCGTCTGCTCGCCGTGTGCGAGACGCTGGAGCATCTGCCGACGGGTAGGGTCACCCAGTGCGCGGAAGACCGCGTCCAACTCAGCTTGCATAGATTCAACCATGTTGTTGAATATAGGCGGGCCTTCGTTGTTAGTCAACCCAGAGGTTGAATATTTGGCAGGCCCATTCAAGTGCCCACCCTTCACGCCGCGACGGCCTGCCGGTCTCAGGCGACGCGGCAGGTCTCGCCAGCGACGCGATCGGTGCGGGTAGCACGCATGGGTGCGAACGCACCGAACAGGCTGCGGCCCGGCTGCGCGAGATCACCGCGTCGGCGCGGCGACTGGCCAATGTCCTGGCCGGTGGCGCCGCGGTGTCGCGTCACATCACCGAGATGATCGGCAGCATGCGACGGCATCGCCTGCCAGATCAGGCGTGGCAATGCCGGTCGCCCCGATCGCATCAGGTGCGGGCAAAGGCCAGCAGGTCGGCGTTGAACCGCTCGCGCGAGGTGTCGCCCAGCGCGTGCGAGCCGCCCGGGTAGATCTTCAGCTCGGCCTTGCGCAGCAGCTTGGCTGCCAGCAGCGCCGAGCCGGCGATGGGCACGATCTGGTCGTCGTCGCCGTGGATGATCAGCGTGGGGATGTCGATCTTCTTCAGGTCTTCGGTGAAGTCGGTCTCCGAGAAGGCCTTGATGCAGTCGTAGGCGTTCTTGTGGCCTGTCATCAGGCCCTGCGACACCCACGACTGGATCATGCCCTGCGACACCTTGGCGCCCGGCCGGTTGAAGTTGAAGAAGGGGCCGCTGGCGATGTCGTGGAAGAACTGCGCGCGGTCGGCGAGGTAGGCCTTGCGGAAGCCGTCGAACACTTCCATCGGCAGGCCCTGCGGGTTGTTGGGGCTCTTCAGCATGATGGGCGTCACGGCGCCCATCAGCACGGCCTTGGCCACGCGCCGGCTGCCATGGCGGCCGAGGTAGCGCGCCACCTCGCCGCCGCCGGTGGAGTGGCCCACCATCATCACGTTCTTCACGTCCAGCGCGGTGAACAGCTCGTTCAGGTCGTCGGCGTAGGTGTCCATGTCGTTGCCGTTCCAGGGTTGGCTGGAACGGCCATGGCCGCGGCGGTCGTGCGCAATGCAGCGGAAGCCGTTGGACGCCAGGTGGAACATCTGCGACTCCCAGGCATCGCTGTTCAGCGGCCAGCCGTGGCTGAAGCTGATGACGGGGCCCGTGCCCCAGTCCTTGTAGTAAAGCTGGGTGCCGTCGCGGGTGGTGAAGCTGCTCATGGTTTGCCTTTCGGGGTGGAAAGCCGGGGGGGTGGT
>CAYPDO010001050.1:0-1522 GCA_964409495.1 uncultured Bordetella sp. | reverse complement strand
CTGCATCGGCACGATCACGCCGTGGGCGCTGCACAGGCCGTTGAGGGTGAGCAGGCTCAGCGACGGCGGGCAGTCGATCAGCACGAAGTCGTAGGCTGCATCCACCTCGGCCAGTGCGGTGCGCAGGCGCTCGTTGCGGCGCTCAAGCTGCACCAGCTCGACCTCGGCGCCGGCGAGCTCGCGGTTGGCACCCAGGATGTCATAGCCGGCGCCCTCGGCATGGCACTTGGCCTCGGCGAGGCTGGCGGATTCCAGCAGCACGTCGTACACCGACATCGGCATGGCGCGCTTGTCCACGCCCGAGCCCATGGTGGCATTGCCCTGGGGATCGAGATCGACCACCAGCACGCGCTGCTTCACCCGCGCCAGGCCGGCGGCCAGGTTCACGGTGGTGGTCGTCTTGCCGACGCCGCCCTTCTGATTCGCGATGCAAAAGACTTTGGCCATGGGTGGAAGTATCGCCGCTGGCCGGCACGGCCGGGCTGCGCGTCGGCTCTGGACGGGGGCAAATCCGGAGGCGTCAGCCGCCTGGCTGCCGGCACTGCGAGCGCCTGGATGTCAGACCGGGCGCATCCACACCAGGCAACGCTGGGCATCGAGCCCCGGAACGGCCAGTTGTTCCACGTGAAACACTTGCACGCTGGCTGGCAGCGCCGCCTGTTCGTCGCCCGGCGCCTTGCCCTTCATGGCCATCCAGACCCCCTGCTCCGCCAGCAGCGGGCGGGTGAGCGCGCTGAAGTCTGCCAGCGATGCGAAGGCGCGTGAGGTGATCAACTGGTAGCGGCGGGCTGCCGGATCCAGCGACTCCACCCTGGCATGCATGCCGCGCAGGTTCGGCAAGCCCAGCTCGGCGGCCACCTGGCGGATGAAGCTGGCCTTCTTGGCCACGGTGTCCACACAATCGACCTGCCAGCCGGGCTCAACCGCCGCCAACACCACGCCCGGCAGGCCACCGCCGCTGCCCACGTCCAGGATATGCGGCGCAGCATCGGCGCCGGCCACGGCCACGGCCACGGCCTGGGCAGCAAGCTGGCGGCGCAAGGGCGTCAGCACGGCCAGACAGTCCACCAGATGGTGGCTCAACATCTCTTCCGGATCGCGCAAGGCGGTCAGGTTGTAGACCTTGTTCCAGCGCTGCAGCAGGCCCAGAAAAGCCATCAGGCGATCGGCGCAGCGTTCATCCAGCGGCGTGCCAAGCGCCTGCGCAGCCGCCAGCAGACGGGCACGCCGGTCGCCCTCACCAGCCTGCTGGCGCGCCGCCATCGCCGCGCGCTGGGCAGTGTGACGCGGGTCGTCGGCCCAGGCTTCGGTTGCGGGCTTCACGGCCGGCGATTCAGGCTTGCGAGTCATGCACGGGCCGCGCTTTCTTCCAGACCGCCAGGTGTGCCGCTGCCGGCGCTGTGGGCGCCGCTGGCGCCGCTGGCACCGCTGGCACCGCTAGCAGCGCTGGCGCTGTCAGCATTGGGGACAGCGCCCTCCCCCGGCCGCGCGTCGGCAAAGCCCTTGAAGCGCTTCTTCTTCA
>CAYPDO010001049.1:0-1523 GCA_964409495.1 uncultured Bordetella sp. | reverse complement strand
AGCTCCATCTTGCCGATCACGCTGCGCAGCGTGGTCTGGGCCAGCTGGGTGATGGCCACGATGTAGTTGCTGGAGCCGTAGCTGGCGCGCATCGCATCGGTCACCTGGAAGTACAGGATGCCATCGACGGTGAGCTGGGTGTTGTCCTTGGTGATGCACACCTGGCTGGGGACATCCAGCGGGATCTCCTTGAGCGAGTGCTTGTGGGCCACGCGGTCGACGAAGGGCACCACAAAGTTCAGGCCCGGCGTGAGCGTGACATGGTATTTGCCCAGGCGCTCGATCACCCAGGCGTTCTGCTGCGGCACCACCTTGATCGAGCGCACCACGAACACCGCGGCGATGACAAGCAGGACAAGAACGATTTCCATGGATGGGTGGGCCTGGCGGCGCTGGAGGATGGGCGAGTGGGCCTGGATCGCGGCAGGGCTGCCGCGGCGCAGGGCTGTTCAGTGGGCTGTGGCGGCACTGCCGGCCGCGGCGGTGACGGGCGCCAGCATCAGGCAGGCGCCCTGGATGGACTGGATCACGTGCTCGCCAGGCGCCGGCGTGCCGGGGCCGACGAAGCGTGCGTCCCAGGCCGCGCCGCGATGGTGCACCCGGGCGGCGCCGTCGCTGCGCCAGTCATCCACATGCACCGTCTGGCCGATGTCGAGGTTCAGGTCGCGGCTGGCCTGGGCCGGCGGCGACTGAGGTGCCCGCCGGCGGCGCTGATGCCACAGGCCCACCGCGCCGCCGCCCACCAGGGCCGCCGCGAGCATCTGGCCTTCCAGTGCCAGGCCGGCCTGGGCGGCCACCGCCCCGGCGGCCGTGCCGAGGGCCAGCATCAGCAGGTAGAAGCTGCCGCTCAGCAGTTCGGCAATCACCAGTCCGCCGGCAGCCAGCCACCAGAATGTCGCCGTTGTCCAGATCACAGGGCCTCCCCGCCAATTCGTGCATCGCTTGCCAGACCCACGCGTGCGGCCTGGCAGCGATGCAGTGTAGTCACGCCTTCGGTGCGCGTGGGCGGGAGGCAGCGGGCCACCATGCGATCGGCGTGTCGTGGCGCGTCATGGCACGGCCATCGCCCGGCCCTACACTTCGCGCCTCGCCGATTTTTCGGGTTTTCCACCACCCCAGGCCACCGGAGCCGCCGATGCTGCGTTTTCACTTCCCCATCGTGATCATTGATGAGGACTACCGCTCCGAGAACACCTCGGGCCTGGGCATCCGCGCGCTGGCCGGCGCCATTGAGAAAGAGGGCTTCGAGGTGCTGGGCGTCACCAGCTATGGCGACCTGTCGCAGTTCGCGCAGCAGCAAAGCCGTGCCTCGGCCTTCATCCTGTCGATCGACGACGAGGAGTTCACGCCAGGTCCCGAGCTGGATCCGGCGGTGCTGAACCTGCGCAGCTTCATCGAGGAGATCCGGCGCAAGAACGCCGACATCCCGATCTACATCTACGGCGAGACGCGCACCAGCCAGCACATCCCCAACGACATCCTGCGCGAGCTGCACGGCTTCATCCACATGTTCGAGGACACGC
>CAYPDO010001048.1:0-1526 GCA_964409495.1 uncultured Bordetella sp. | reverse complement strand
GTGCGACGGCGAGCGCAGCGTGCTGATCAGCACCCACCAGGTCGAGGAGATCGAGACCTTGCTGTCGGACGTGCTGATGCTCAACGAGGGCAAGCTGGTGCTGTCGATCAGCCTGGAAGACATCGACCGCCGCTTCGTCGCGCTGGGCCACGACAACACTGCTGCCGAGGCCATGGCCGCCGCCCACCCGCTGCTGCGCTACCGCGCGCCGGGCGCGGCCGGCGGCCAGGCGGCGCTTTTCGACGGTGCGCCGCCGCCCGAGGTGCAGGCCCTGGGTCAGCGCCTGCGGCCCAGCCTGGTGGACCTGTTCGTGGCGCTGACGCGCCAGCCCGAGATCAACCGCAGCACCGGCCTGTGAGCCGGCTGCAGGAGTTGCCGCAATGACCGCCCTGACCCATCCCGCCGCCCAGTTGCCAGGCCCCGCGGCAGGCCGCCGCGCACGCCTGCTGACGCTGATGCGGCGCGAGTGGCTGCAGCACCGCATCGGCTGGTGCGTGCTGTGGATCGCCCCCAGCGCGCTGATGCTGCTGCTCACCCTCGTCGACAACAGCCTGGTGCAGGTGAAGCTCGACGGCGAGAACTTCATGGCCGTGGGCCTGCACAAGGCGCCCCCGGTGATGCAGGTGCTGCTGCTGGGCCTGGGCCTCACCGCGGCCACCCTGGTGCTGGCGCTGCTGAGCCTGGGCTTCCAGTTGCCAGGCCTGGCACGCCGCGACGTGCAGGACCGCTCGATCGAGTTCTGGCGCTCGATGCCCACCTCGCACCTGCAAAGCCTGGCGGCCACGCTGCTGATGCACCTGCTGGCGCTGCCATGGGCCGCCATCGCCGCCGGGCTGCTGGGCTCGCAGCTGGTGGCGCTGTTCATCGTCACCAGCGCCCATGGCGTCGGGGCCTGGCTGTCCTTGCCCTGGACGAGCATCGTGCCAGCCGGACTGTCCGTGGGCCTGCGCCTGGCCTGGGGGCTGCTGCTGGCGGTGCTGTGGCTGTCGCCCGTCATCCTGCTGACCATGGCCGCCTCGGCCTGGCTCAAGCGCTGGGGCGTGCCGGTGCTGGTGGCCAGCGTGCTGGCCGGGCTGAACCTGCTGGATGCGCGCCTGCAGCAACCCTTGGTCAAGCTGACGCTCGACCGCCTGCTTCAAGAGGCCGGCCTGGCATTGATGCACCGCTCGCCGCTGCACGGCGCGCACATCGCGGCGCCGGAGCATGTGGTCAGCTGGCTGCCCGACCTGCCGGCCTGGGCACTGGCGGACGCTGTCGCGTCGCTTCAGCGGCTGGCCTCGCAGGGCTTCATGCTGGCCATCGCCGTGGCCGCCGGCGCCTTCGCCCTGCTGGTGTGGCGCCGCCGCGCCGGCTGATCCGGCCGGCGCTGGCAGGCACAAAAAAGGCCCGGCAATGCCGGGCCTGTCAACCGCCGCCCGGGGGTGCCGGGCCGCGTTCTCTCTCTGCGGTGCGCGGCACCGCCGGGGCATGCTGACCCGGCGGCGCAATGAAGATCAGTGGAACTGTTCTTCCTCGGTCGAGCCGGT
>CAYPDO010001047.1:0-1527 GCA_964409495.1 uncultured Bordetella sp. | reverse complement strand
ACCACTGGCCGCGGCCGCGTGCCGCGCCTTGGCCAGCGCGTTCTCGATGAAGGTGCCGTGCGGCTCGTCGGCCTCGGCGATGCCGAGCGCGCCCTGCGGCACCACATCCAGCGCAAAGCCGGCCAGCAAGGCCTGCATCTCGCTCAGCTTCTTGGCGTTGTTCGACGCCAGCACGAGGCGCATCACCGGGCTCCGATGCCCGATCAGGCCAGGCCCAGCGCGCGGCGCTGCTGGCGCACGAGCTCGCGGATGCCGCTGTCGGCCAGCGCCAGCAACGCATCCATCTCGGCGCGGCTGAAGGGCACGCCCTCGGCAGTGCCCTGCACCTCGACAAAGCCGCCGCTGCCCGTCATCACGACGTTCATGTCGGTGTCGCAGGCCGAGTCTTCGGTGTACTCCAGGTCGAGCAGCGGCGTGCCCTCGACGATGCCCACCGACACCGCGGCCACGGCGTCGCGCAGCGGGCTCGTGGTGATGCGGCCCTGGGCCAGCAGCCAGCTCACGGCGTCGTGCGTCGCCACCCAGGCGCCGGTGATGGCTGCCGTGCGCGTGCCGCCATCGGCCTGCAGCACGTCGCAGTCCAGCGCGATGGTGCGTTCGCCCAGGGCCTTGAGGTCGAACACCGCGCGCAGGCTGCGGCCGATGAGGCGCTGGATCTCCTGCGTGCGGCCGCTCTGCTTGCCCTTGGCGGCCTCGCGGTCGGAGCGCGTGTGCGTGGCGCGCGGCAGCATGCCGTACTCGGCCGTCACCCAGCCCTCGCCGCTGCCACGCTTGTGCGGCGGCACCTTCTCTTCCACCGAGGCAGTGCACAGCACCTGGGTGCGGCCGAAGCTGACCAGCACCGAGCCTTCGGCATGGCAGGTGAAGTGGCGCTGGATGCCGACCGGGCGCAGCGCATCGGCCGCGCGACCGTCGGCGCGTTGGAAATCACTCATGAGGGCCCCTTCAGGGTCGTTTCTGTGGTTTTTCCGAGGCGCGCCGGATGGCCTCGTTGATCTCGCGGATCGAGCGGTCGATCTCGGCCTCGTCCATCTCCACCGGCGCTTCGCCGGCGGCCAGGCTGGCCTGGATGGTGGACGCGAACACCTCGTCGCCCAGCGCCCGCGTGGACACGGCGGCGGTGGTGTCGGCATCCTCGGTGCCTTCCCAATCGACCGCCAGCACGGTGACATTGTCGCTGCGCGCGCCGGCCTTGCGCAGTGCGCGCTCGGCCAGTTCGGGCACGGCGTCGGAGATCGGGCGCTCGTGCAGCACCTCGGTGATCATCGGATCGCTCACGCTGCTCCACAGCCCGTCGCTGCACAGCATCACCTTGTCGCCCGGCTGCAGCAGCAGCGGACCGGCGGTGTCGACCACCGGCTTGCCCGGGCTGCCCAGGCAGGTGAACAGTACGTTGCGGTTGAACTGGTGCGGGTTGGGCACCACGCCGGCCGCGGCGCCGGCGCTGCCCATGGCATCCTGCAGCTCGGTGTAGCTGTGGTCGCGCGTGCGCGCCACCAGTTTTTCACCGCGCACCAGGTACAGGCG